>CAZOWS010000231.1:0-4656 GCA_964583365.1 uncultured Actinomycetota bacterium | reverse complement strand
GCCGATTCTCCGAGAATAAATCCACCCACGCGCAACCCCGCAAGCGCTAAGACCAGCGTCATCAAATGCGGCAAAAGGTGCCTGCCGAGTACGCGCGGCGCCGAACATCCCATGGCCCGAGCCGCTAGAATAAATTGTTTTTGCTTGAGGACAAGCGTGTTGCCGCGCACCACGCGCGCAAATCCAGCCCAGCCCACGATCGCCAGCGCAAGACAAACGGACACAATGCCACCCTGAAAAAGAACGGCCACCGCAATGACCAAAAGCTGCTGCGGAAACGCGAGCACAACATCGCATACGATCAAGAATGCCTTGTCCACCGGGCCGCCGAGATAGCCGGCCGCCATGCCGAAGGCGGTGCCGATACCGAGGGCCAAGAATGCGGATAAAAATCCCACGGCCAGCGACACACGCGCCCCGACCAGCGTACGCGCCAAAACATCGCGCCCCAGATAATCCGTTCCCATCCAATGCTGCAGGCTTGGAGCGCTTTGGGAATTATCCAAATCCACCGTGCAGGGATCAAACGGCACCAGCCACCCGGCGAGCAATGCGCCGAGCGTCACAACAACCAGAAACGCAACCGATAGCCAAAATGCCGCCGTATACTTGGACTTCTTAGGCATCTGTTCTCGCGTCCTTCAGTGTTGGATCCAAAAACGGGATGAGCATATCCACCACGAAGTTGGTCACGATAAATAAAACAGCCCCAAAAAATACCGTGCCGAGAATCACCGGATAATCGCGCCGAAAAATAGCGATCATCGCGTAGCGGCCCAAACCATCCCAACCAAAAATCGTCTCGGTGAGCACGGAGCCATTCAAGTATCCCGCAAAATCCAAGCCCGCCATGGTGATCAGAGGCACCCATGTGTTGCGCAATACATGCGAGAGCACCACGCGCATTTTGGAAAGTCCTTTGGCGCGCGCCACGACAACGAAAGGCTCCTTCAGCACATCCAGCATCGTCGAACGCGTGAGTCGCGCAATGCCAGCGCAGGAGCGCGAGGCCAATGTCAGCACGGGCAATATCAAATGGCTTATCCCTCCCATGCCCACAGCCGGTAACCATTGCAGCCAATAGGCGAAAATCAGAATCAAGATCAGTCCAAACCAAAAAACCGGCAGCGACATCCCGATCGTGACCACGAAGAGCACAAGCCTGTCCACCCAGCTCCCTTTCATCAGCGCACCGATAACGCCGAATAGCAAACCGCTGACCAGCGCGAGTCCCAGCGAGGCGCTCGCTAGCAACAGCGTGTTAGGAAATTTTTCGCGTATGGATTGCGCAACAGGGACTTTCGTGTAATAGGAAACACCCAGATCGCCTTTCACGAGCATTCCCATGTATCGGCCGTATTGCTGCAGGAGTCCTTCGTTCAATCCTAATTTTTCGCGATAGGCTGCGACGACCTTCGCGTCGGAATGCTCGCCCACCAGGCCCAGCACAGGATCGCCAGGCACAGCCTTCATGAGTAAAAAGGTGATGAGACACACGCCGATCACGGTAGGGATAATGAAAATCAAGCGCGGCAGCGAGGGCATAGTCTATCTCTCCACACGAACTGTTGTGTATTTATCGGCATTGTACACGAGGCCTATACCCATTCCCTTCACCCAAGGCTGCACAACGATCCACTCGCTTTTATGCCAAAGGCAAACCCACGGAGATTGATCCACAACCCGCTCCGAGCATTGGCGATAAAGGTCATCGCGGCGCAGTGGATCCGTTTCTTGAACCGCTGCGAGAATCAGTCGATCAAATTCGGCATCCTTGAAATGCGTCTTGTTTCCGCCGACGCCCGCATTGGCCGAAAAAAAATTGGGGAGCAGAAAATTTTCCGCATCGGGATAATCGGCCCACCAGGATAGAAAAAACATGTCCGGTTCGCCCTTCGCTATGGCGTCTTTGAAGGAGCTGTATTCGCGCTGAACGATAGTGACCTCGACGCCGACTTTTGCCAGATAATCCTGCACCACTTCCATGATCTCTTGCGTATCCTGAGAACTGGACTGATAGAGCTTCAAATGCAACCCTTCCGCTCCTTCTTCGCGCAGCCATTGCCGCGCGAGCGCGGGGTCAAAGGCAAGGCCCGCATCCTGCACCATGCCTTCCATCAAAGACGGGGGCACCGGTCCCGCAGCAAGCAGCGCGCGCCGTGGCATCAATCGTGCGGCCATTTTGTTCCGATCTATCGCCATCCCGATCGCATTGCGCACCTTGGGATTATTCAGCGGAGGTTTGTTGCAATTGAAGCCCAGATAATACGTGTTTAATCCCGGAGCGCATTGCAGCCGCGCTGCGATCGACGGGTCGGCCAAATACTCCTCGAGTTGACTTTGCCCAACCGACATACAATCCAAATTTCCTTGCGCAAATTCCGTAGCCACAGCCCAGGGCTCAGGTATGACGCGGTATTCCACGCCATCGATGTCAGGCGTTTCGGCAAAGTAGTGAGGATTTTTCTTGAGGACAAGGCGCTTGTCTCGCTCCCAGCGCTCGATTGTAAAAGGCCCCGAGCCGATCGGATGCTGCCCAAAAGGGCGGTCTGCCTTCTGAGTTTCTTCCAAAGGTATCACGACCGTGTTGGGCATGGCCAAATGCGACAGAAAAGGCGAGTAGGGTCTATCCAACGTGATGCGTAGGTTGCGATCGTCCGGAGCCTCTATACGCGTGACCCTCTCCAATATCCAGCGCCGCGGCGAACCTATCACGGGATCCCGAAGACGCTCGAGCGATTGCACAACATCACGGGCCGATACTTTACGCCCGTTGTGAAAAAAAATCTTGTCGTGCAGCGTAAATAGGTACGTCTTTCCGTCGTCCGAGATTTGCCAAGATTTCGCCAGGCAAGGCTGAATACGGCCTTGCAAATCGAATCGCACAAGTCCGTCGAATAGCTTTGCGCTGATGGCGCCCGAAGACACATCCGTGATAAACGCGGGATCCAACGAGAGCGGGTCTTCGGAAATCGCCAGCCGGAGAATGGGCGAAGGGGCAGACGAGCAAACTCCCCTCAAAACCAGCAGGAGAGCCAGTCCAAAAATTAACTTAGGGAACCACTTAATTGGAACGCAGCAAAACCTTGCCCGGCGTCGCATGGGTATGTTTTCCTTTGCGGACCACGATGTGGCCATTGACCAAAACCCATTCGATTCCTTGCGGATAGCGATGCGGATCCTGGAAAGACGAGGGGTCATCGATGCAATCCAAGTCCAGTATCACCAAATCCGCCTTTTTCCCAACAGCTATACTGCCGCGCCCTGTCAAACCAAACTTTTGGGCCGGCAAAAGCGTCATCTTATGAATAGCCTCGGACAAAGAAAGGACCTTGGACTCCCTCACGTATTTGGCCAAAACACGCGGGAACGTTCCATAACTTCTCGGATGCGGCTTGCCGGACGAAAGCAAACCCGATACCGCGCGCGAAGATGCGTCCGATCCGATCATCGTGTAGGGTTGCCTTAAAATCTCTTTTAAATTATCCTCGCTCATCGAGAAAAATATCGCCTGAACTTTCAATCTCTCGGCCAACAGCAACGCCACAAGCGCCTCGAACGGCTCCTGACCTGTGGCATCGGCGAGTTGTCGCAAGGTCTGGCCTTCGAAACGGCGATTCGCGTCCGTTTCCACAGAAGCGATCATGACCTTGTCCCAATAATCCGGCTGAGGGTGGCTATCCAAAACTTCTTTGCGAATGCGCGCCAGCGTCGGCGCATCTTTCAATCGCTCAATTTCCTTTTCATTGCCGCCGACAAACGCCCATTGAGGAAAAATCGAATCCAGATCAGTACTAGCAGCGGTGTAGGGATAGCGGTCCACGGTAACGTCCACGCCTTCTTTGCGCGCGTTCTCTATCAACGCCAACGCGTCTTTTAATTTGTGCCAATTACGATTGCCCGCTGTCTTGAGATGCGAAATTTGCACGCCGATGCCCGCGCCGCGCCCGATAGCCAGCGCTTCTTCGATGGATTCTAAAAGTCTATCCCCTTCGCTGCGCATGTGGCTGGCATAAATCCCGCCGAATTCGCGCAACACCTTGCCCAGTTCGATGAGCTCTTCCGTTTTAGAAAAAATCCCGGGCGGATAAATAAGACCGGTAGACAGGCCGCATGCACCCTGCCTCATCATGGTGCGCAACAACTCCTTCATCTTTTGAAGTTCTTCCGCCGTGGGATTGCGATCCGTATACCCCATGACACTCGCGCGAATATTGCCATGACCAATCAGCGGAACAATGTTTACCGAAACACCTTGCGATTCCACACGCGCGGCGTATTGCTGCAAATCCTCCCAGTCCAGCTTTATGCCCAAATAAGCATAGGTATCGGACAAATGTTCTTTGCATGCGTCCAAAACCGGCGCGCTAGAAAGCCCACAATTGCCAATCACCTCGGTGGTCACACCCTGCAACACTTTGCTATCGGAAGTAGCCAGCACCAGACAGGAAAAATCAGAATGCGAGTGTACATCAATAAATCCAGGGCAAACAGCGTGCCCCTGGGCATCAATCACCTCGCGCGCATGCTCGCCAGACAGATTCCCAACCGCCTGAATCGTATCGCGCGCAATACCGATATCCCCAGAAAATCCTTCGCGGGAAGTCCCATCAATAATCAAAGCGTTTTTAATCAAAATATCCAGCGGCATAGAAA
>CAZOWS010000230.1:0-9514 GCA_964583365.1 uncultured Actinomycetota bacterium | reverse complement strand
GCGGCCAAGGCCGCGATTCTCCTCGCGCAGTCGGAAGTCTCGCCGCAAGTCTCGGGGGCGTATCAATATGGCTGTTCGGGTACGCAAATGTCGAATATGCGCGACGACATGAGCCTGCTCTTGACCGTATCCGTGCCGCTGTTTCACGGAGGGCAAAATCTGGCGGGGATTTCCAAGGCGAAGAAAGATTACGAAGATGCGCTCGAGACAACACGCAGCTTGCGCGACCAGGCAGTCTCGGATTTGTCGGCTGCATGGACGGCGATGGAAGACGCGGTGGAAAATGTCGCTGTGCGTAGAGCCTTTCAAGACGCGGGTCGCGCGCGCGCGGAAATCGTGCGCTCGCAGTACGAAAGCGGCCTCGCGAATTTTCAGGATTTTGATATTGCCGAACAAGAGCTGGCCGATTCCGAGACCGCGACCGTGGACAGTCTTGCCGACGCCTTGAATCAACAATCGAAATGGGAAGCAACGAAAGGTCGAACGCTGGAGGAGGAATTAAGTGCGAAATAAATACCAGAGTCCTATCATCCCGAGTTCTGTCGTCATGAGTTCTGTCATCCTGAGCGCAGCGAAGGATCTCGTTAGGCAGGCTAGATCCTTCGTCGCTTTGCTCCTCAGGATGACAGTACCCACCCCAATTTTTATCATAGCAGCGATCGCTATAATCGCGTCCGGCTGCGCCAAAAAAGATGGGGGATGGGAAGTGCTGCGCAAGGTCACTGTTACTCGCGGCGATTTACAGACGACAGTGTCCGCGTCCGGCCAGGTGCAACCGCAAAATCGCATGGAGATCAAGCCGTCTATCGCGGGTCGCATCGAGGAAATTCTCGTGGTGGAAGGCCAGTTGGTCAAGCAAGGCCAAATCATGGCTTGGATGAGTTCCGTGGATCGCGCGAGCTTGATGGACATGGCGCGCGCGCAAGGTCCGGAGGCCTTGGCACGCTGGGAGGACGCATACAAGCGCGCCCCGCTCATAGCCCCCCTGGCCGGCATGGTGATCGTGCGCGCGGTGGAGCCCGGCCAAACCGTCACCGCAGCCGATGCGGTGCTCGTGCTGGCGGATAGACTAATCGTGCAGGCTCTCGTGGACGAGACGGATTTGTCCCTCATTAAATTGGAGCAACGCGTGGAGATTCGTTTGGACTCGTATCCGGGTCAAGTCATGAAGGGCAAGGTGGATCATATCGCCTACGAAAGTCATTTGGTGAACAATGTCAGCATGTATTCGGTGGACATTCTTCCAGACGAAGTTCCGTCCACGTTTCGCAGCGGCATGACAGCCACGGTGACATTCATTCTCGCGGATCATAGCGGCGTGTTGCTTGTTCCCTCCGAAGCCATCGCTGATTGGCCCAAGAAAAATCCGCGTCCGGACGCAACCACGTTCGCCGTGTATCAGCGCGGCCCAGGTGGCAAGCCCACTCCCACCGCCGTTCATATCGGCGAGTCGGATGGGCGCATGACGGAAATTCTCGACGGGCTCAAGGAAAAAGACGAGGCATTGGTGTTGCGAAGGCGCAACTCGGGTCCTAAAGGGAATCCGTTCTCTTCGACCGCTGCCCGTTCCTCCGGCCGGCCCCGCTGATGCTTGCTGCTGTAAATCTCGAAAAAACATACCGCATCGGATCCACAAATGTCCACGCGCTGCGCGGCGTTTCCTTGACCGTAGAAGCCGGAGAATTCGTCGCGATCATGGGTCCCTCGGGCTCCGGTAAATCCACTCTCATGCATTTGCTCGGATTTTTGGACAAGCCCGATCACGGGAAAATTCTTTTCGGCGGCGAGGACGTTACTCAATTTAATGATCAACAATTCGCTCTCTTGCGCAATCAAGCCATCGGTTTTGTCTTTCAGCAATTCAATCTTCTATCGCGCACGACCGCGTTCGAGAACGTGGCGCTGCCGCAACTTTACGCCGAAAGCCACACGGCGATGGATTCGAATAAAGTGCGCGAGTTCTTGGAAAAAGTGGGGCTCGGGGATCGCATGCAACATAAACCCAGCGAACTTTCCGGCGGGCAGCAGCAGCGTGTCGCGCTAGCCCGCGCGCTAGTCAACAATCCGAGCATCATTCTGGCCGATGAGCCCACCGGCAATCTGGATTCGCACACCGGTGGGGAGATCATGCGCCTGCTCGCGGAAATCAACGGTCAGGGCCACACGATTATTCTGGTGACGCACGACGAAGCCGTGGCGCGGCATGCACGCCGCGTGGTTCGGATGGTGGACGGGCGCATCGTGTCCGACGAGCGCACGGATGTAGGCGCGCTGCCAGTTCTTGGCGCTGCTGTTGCTGTGTCGCATGATGAACCCAATCTCACGAAGATCGGCCGCGGTCGCGCGCGATCGCCGATCGCCAAGTTTCGTGCGCATTTCCGGCAGGCATTCCGGATGCTTCTCGCAAACAAGATGCGTTCTTTTCTTTCGATGTTGGGTGTTTTGATCGGCGTCGGATGCGTGATCGCGATGGTCGCGCTCGGGCGCGGGGCGCGGCAGGCCATCACCGAGCAATTGTCGCGTTTGGGGTCCAATGTCCTTTCCGTCCGGCCCGGTTCCGCGAAGGTGCGCGGGGTTGCACTGGAGGCCGGGGCTGTCACCTCGATGACGCTCCAGGACGCGAAGGCCATTCAAACCGGAGTCCCAGGTGTGGCCGCCGTAGCGCCGCAAGTCAACGGTGGGGCCCATATTTCCTGGAGTGGCACCAACTGGAGCACACGCGTGCTGGGCACGACGCCCGAATACGCAGAGATGAGAGCCCAAATACCCGTCGTCGGCCGTTTCTTCAACGCGCAAGAAAACGCAATGCGCAAGCGCGTGGTCGTGATCGGACGCACTATCGCGCGCGAACTTTTTGGGACGCATTCGGCTGTCGGAGAATTTATTAAACTCAACAGGACAGAATTTCAAGTCATCGGCATATTGCCGGAGCAAGGTTCCACGGGCTCCTGGCGCGATCAGGACGACGTGATCGTGATACCGTTGGACACGGCGATGTATCGTGTACTCAACAAGCAATACCTGGATGCGATAGACGTGCAGATGAGCGCGCCCGAATTTATTGCGTCGGCCCAGGATCAGATTCGCACGCTTATCGCTCGCCGTCACCGGTTGACGCCGGACCGGCAAGACACGTTCGACGTGCGTGACAACACGCAAATGCAAGAGGCGCTATCCAGCACCACCAAAACATTTTCCGCGCTGCTCGGGGCCGTGGCCGCCATCTCGCTCGTGGTGGGCGGTATCGGCATCATGAACATCATGCTCGTCTCCGTCAACGAGCGCACGCGCGAGATCGGCCTGCGAAAAGCCCTCGGCGCCACGTCGCGCGATATACTGTCTCAATTCTTAGTCGAATCCGTCGTGATCACGTTTCTCGGCGGGGCCGCCGGGATAGGGATGGGGATGCTCGTGTCCTGGCTGATCACGCGATTGGCCGGTTGGGCAACCGTGATCGGCGCGGACTCCATTCTATTTGCATTTCTCTTTTCCGCCGCAGTCGGAATCGTTTTCGGCCTCTGGCCCGCAAAAACCGCGGCCAAGCTAGATCCGATAACCTCGCTGCGCTCGGAGTGATTGACTAAGGCCCCTCGATGTCTATATACTTTATTTGATGATAGTAAACGCCCAAATAATTAAGAATGCGGTGGAGCTGATTAAAGAAAAACTCGCTCCCGAGAAGATTTTCTTGTTTGGATCCTATGCCAAAGGGAATCCAACGGAGGACAGCGATTTAGATTTCTTGATCATTCAGAAAACAAATCTGCCAAAGCATCAGAGAGTCGCTTCGCTATATGCGCTGGGCAAAACTCAAAGGATCGGCGCGGCCATAGGCGTTGATTTCTTAGTCTATACGCCAGAAGAATTTGAAATGGGCAAACATGAATTAAATTCTATTATCGGAGAGGTTTTTAGAACGGGCATAGTGATGTATGCCGCCTGATTCGGGACACAGAAAAATATTAATCATCAAGGCGAAAGAGGATTTGGAAGCCGCGAAGTATTTATGCAACCGAGAAAAGTTTTCAGAAGAAATTGTTCTTTTTCACTGTCAGCAGGCAGTAGAGAAGGCGTTGAAGGCTTACTTGGATTTTAAGGGCGTAAGATACCCGAAAAGTCACGACATTGAGGCGCTATTGTCTCTGTGCCAAGATAAGGATATATCGTTTAAGCAGATCAATTATGTTGTGACATTGACGCCTTTCGCAATTGAAATTAGATACGATGAGTTCATTGATATTCCAATATCAGAAATAAAAAAGATGGTTGATAGCACACAAGATTCGTTGGATTTCATTCTCGGAAAATTACAGTTAGACTAAGAGATTTTTACGGCCATCCTGAGAGATTTGTAGTTGCTCGATTTATCGAGCCATACCCAAAAAATTTATCACTTCAGTAACGCCATCTCCAAGGCCAGTCCTGGGCCGAAGCCTAGGGCTACGCAGGGTGTCGGCGCTTTTTCGCGTCGTAATTGTTCGAGAATAAACAGCAGCGTCGGCGAAGACATGTTGCCGTGTTGTTGAAGGATCTCGCGCGAAGGCACGAGCATCGTAGCACCGCGACGTGACAACATGTACGCAGCCATAGCCCTCGCAGGCCCCGCGCCAATCACAGCTACGTCCCACAATCGCTGCGCAGATTCCTCGATGCCTATGGTGGCCGATGTCATTTATTTCCCACCAGAAAAAATCGCGCAGGCCAGCGTTGCTCCAAAGAAAAACCCGTCCATCCCGCCTCCCGCGCCAACACCCGAACCTCTGCTATCGTGAACGCCGCCCGCACCGATAAGACCCCGTCGGTATGCACCACGCGCGAGCAGCGCCGTTGCTTCCAACCTTCCCAAATGATGGAGAAAAAGCGAACACAAAATAATATCGTAACCCGCAGGAATTTCTTCGCACATCACGTCGCGCGTGAAAAAACGCAACGGGGGAGTCGAGAGGGGGCCCGCGCCACTTTGTGCCGCACGTCTGGTCGCGTACTCCATCGCCTGAGGACTTTTGTCGCAGCCATCTATCGTAAGATCGAGTCCGGACCGCTGAGCCGTGTGCCACAATGCAATCGGAATATCCCCAGCCCCCGTGGCAATATCCAGCACGCGAAACGAACGCCGCCACGTCCGGCGCGCCAATGCCCGAATGGGCGCCCATACAATATCCACGCTGCGGCTCCACGCATTGATCCGCGCCAGGCCACGAAGCGCCTGAAAATGCGATACTGCATCCAGCGCGGGGTCATCCATCAGCTCGGGACTATGTAGGCGATTATTCAAGCCGGTATATTTGCCTATAGGCAAAAAAAAAGGCAAGATATTTTGGTTCTAAATGTTCCCCTTGACAAAAATAGAAATTACACGTATAATGCAAAAAAAACTTACCATTACCGTTGATGAGCATGTTTACGCCGCCCTGCACAAGCGCATAGGGCGGGGTCGTATCAGTCATTTCATCGAATTACTCGTCATACCCCACATAATGGGCAAACGCTTATACGAAGCTTATGAACACATGGCCAAAGACGAGGCTCGCGAAGCCGAAGCCACGGCATGGGCAGAAGATACAATCGGGGATATTCAAGATGAACCGCGGTGAAGTCTGGTGGATTGGTGGCGAGATAAAGAAAAAGAGGCCTGCCGTCATCATCAGCAACGATGCCTCAAACAAATTTCTCAACCGTGTCCAGGTTGTTCCGCTGACATCAAACGTGGAGCGCCTTTACCCCAGCGAGGCCTACGTTACCCTCAGCGGCCGTCAAAGCAAAGCCATGGCAGATCAGTTAGCAACCGTGAGCAAGACGCGACTTAGCAAGCGTGCCGGCAAACTATCTGCTGCGGACATGCAATCTGTAGAACAAGCCATCAAGGTCCAACTTGCCCTATCGGACTAAATGTTAAGATGTTCCATGCCGCCTGATTCGGGTCCTGATTCACAAACCTAGACTGATCTTGATAGCTTCATTTACCTTAGCAAGATAAGCTGGCGGGAGATGACCGATTTTTTTCTGGAGGCGAGATTTGTCCACGGTCCTAATTTGAGACAAAAGCACTGTACCGTCTTGGTTCAGTCCCCCTATGCCTTTAGGAATATGCACGTTCACAGGATAGATCTTCGAAAAGTCTTTCGTGGTTAATGGAGCCACTATCGTGGTCGGAGCGTATTCGTTTCCCACGTCGTTTTGTATCACCAAAACCGGTCTGCGTCCGGCTTGCTCTGAGAAAAGGTCTCCGCGTTTAATCGACATATTTTAAAGAGTCTCGATCCAACTTTGCGAAGTCTTTCATCACATGATTTGCCTCGCTGGACATCTCCAAATATCCTTCCTTCAAGGAGGCAATCAACTTCGTTCGATGGCTCAGGTCCAAGTAGACCAGGACGGCCAATTGAATGAGCGTGCTCCTTTTTGTGTGCCGTCGTTCGGCCTCCGCATCGAGCCTACGTTTGAGATCTACCGGAAATGTAATGTTAAGATGTTCCATGCTGGCACCCTCCCCTAATACATACTGATCAAGCCCCATTTTTTACTCGGGAATCGGTACGTCCAACACCTTGCAATGCCCCCAGCCGTGAAAATCGTAATGCCACCACTCGGTGGGAATGCCGTTAAACCCTTCCGCCTCCATCGCCGCGCGCAGGATTGCGCGATTGCGCAGCGCCGCGGCAGGCAGTTTGCGATAATCCCGATACGCCTTTTCAGAGAATTCGTCGTAGCCTGTCGGCATCGGTATCTCGCCCCCTCTCAAGTCAACCAGCGTAACATCCACGGCCATGCCCCGATTGTGAATCGAGCCGATCTTGGGATCCGCCACGTAGCGCTCATCGGGCATGACATTCCACAATATCTTTTGAACCGACACAGGTCTGTACGCGTCGAACACCTTTAATTGCAATCCTCGCACCCGCAGCGCAGCATTCACCCGCAATAGCGCGCACGCGGCATCACGCCGCAAAAAAGCGCGCGCAGACGGGTACACCACGCGGCCCGTAAAATTATTCGCGGTCGCGTAACGTATATCCAGAATCAGCGGGGGAGTCAGAGCGCCGAGTTCCACCAACCCCACATCATCCGCCGCCGTTTTTCGCACGTGCGCCCGCAGCGGAATCTCCGCGCAAGACGCGAGTAATGGCACGAGCATCAATACATGTAGAAAATTAGTATCCATAGACCGAGTTTATTCTATTACCGGGAATCCCGGTAGCATTGACAAATTACCGGGATTCCCGGTAATAGCGATAAAATTGTGCTTCTCAGTGGCCCCCGCCAAAGCCCTTTACCCTGAGAACTCCGAGTATTTCAACAAGTGAGCGGTGTCCAAATAAAAAAAGCCAGCCTTATTACGTAGCCTTGGGCAGATCGTTCGCAGGGAGATATTTGGCTGTAATATTCAGCAAATACTCCGAAGATATTGTGCGTGTTATTACTGCGCGAGACATGAGCTGACAAGAACACACACTATACGGGCGCAGACGCTAGGAGGGTTGATCCATGCAGAAACCGAAGAAAGTTCCGCTTCTAAAAGGGGAGAAAGCCATTGCGGAATTCTGGGACGCTATGGAAAAGGTGGACGAGCCTATTGTGTTGGATCCTCGTTTGGAGAAGAGAATTAGGGAACGGCACAAGAAGCGGTTATTGACGTTGCGGCTAGAGCAAGGGCAGATTGATGATGCCAGAAGAATTGCCGCTAAAAAAGGGATTGGGTATCAAACTCTATTGCGCGAGTGGATTGTGCTAGGCATTCACCAAGAATGGAAAACTCGAGTGACTAGAAAGGTCGCCTAACGCAGAAGCCATTGCCAAACAGGTTGCACCACGATGTGCTTGCCTTGTGTTTTGATCATTTCTGATGTGTCCTCCGTGAGGATGAGGCCTTCCGACAGACGATAGGTTTGCATCGCCTCCAGCAATCCGGCGATCTCGCGTTCTCGGGTCTTGGCATCCGACAAGGTTTTGGTGACTTGTATGGCTTGCTGCGGCCGACCTCTGTCCGACACGATGAAGTCGCATTCGCGATTGCCTCTGTGATAGTGGAGCGTATCTCCTTTGCGCATCAAGGCGACAAAGACAATGTTTTCCAACATCCTTCCATAATCTTCCGAAAAGCCAAAGCGAATGGCCCCCACCAATCCGTGATCGATGGCATAGATTTTACGAGGTGCGCGTAGCTGTTCGCGCATTTTGTAGCTATATTTCTTAAGCGCGAACAGCAGGAAGACATCTTCCGCATATCTCAAGAAAGCGGTCAGCGTATTTTTGCTGAAGCTGTGTCCAATCTGCTGCAACTTTGTCGCCGTCGCCGAGACAGTAGCCAGGCAGGCCACCTGATCCACCATCAACGCCAGAAAATCTTCCAGCAGGCGAATGCTTTTGATCTTGTGGCGCTCGACGAGGTCTCTGTAAAACATCACGCGATAATATTCCTTCAACAATTCTTCCGGGTGATCGTTGTCCAAGAGCGCCGGAAAGCCTCCCAGCTTCTGATACGCGTTGAAATGTCGCTTCACCAGCGGCCGTTCCGGGCTGTGCAGAATCTTTTGAGTGTCCACATGCACGGATTTCGCCCTGAGATACTCGCCAAAGCCGAGCGGCCACATCGTGAATGTGCGCGTTCGGCCCCGCAGCTCCGTCGCGATCTCCCGGCTCAGCATGCGCGACGAGGATCCCGTGAGGATGAGTTTAAGATTTCTGTGCTGATCGGTGATCCGTCTGGCCCATTTCGACCAATGCGCGGCGTTTTGAATCTCGTCCAGAAACAGGTAAATCTTTTCACCGGGCACTAGGGGCAGCAATTCCTGATAGACATCCCATAGCATGGAAAGCTCCTCGCCTCCGAGCGGGCAGAGCCGTTCGTCCTCCAGATTGATGTAAAGAATATTTGCTTTGGGGGTGGACTTTCTCAGTCCATGTATCATCTGATAGCAGAGAAATGTTTTGCCCGACCGCCGAGCACCGACAACAGTGAGGATTTCATCTCCGTTCAGGAATCGTTCATCAAAATCCCTCGCGGTGAAGGCAGGTAGAGTAAAGCTTGCCCACTCTAAAATGATTTTCTTCAGTTTGTCTTTGGTTAGCATAGTTTATACGCAGTACATGGTTTGTATTGTATGTATTATACATAATACAAAAAGTAGGTCAAGTCTTATTTGCATTTCCTAACATGTAACGCCGCTTGGATGTGCTCAAAAGACTAACGAGGTTCTATCTCAGACCGACAAGAAGTTCCCGATATCGGACATGAGATTCCCCTCCCCCCCCCCTGACTATTCTGCATCCAATTGCCGTTTAGTCTTGACTATTCTGCAATACGCTGCAGAATAGTCGGCATGAAAAGAAGCCTCGAAAGCCTCGTAAAGAAAGACCTGGACGATAAAATTGTGCTTCTCAGTGGCCCCCGCCAAGTAGGCAAGACCACTCTCGCCAAAGCCCTTTACCCTGAGAACTCCGAGTATTTCAATATGGATAGCGAAGAGCATCGGCTGATTATTCGGAAAAATGCGTGGAGGCGAGATTGCGATGC
>CAZOWS010000229.1:0-12189 GCA_964583365.1 uncultured Actinomycetota bacterium | reverse complement strand
GCCCGTCTGCCAATCTGGCAATACTTGAAGCAAGGGTTCTAGGAGCTCGGGGTCTACCGGTGCGGTGCGTATCGTTCGTATTTTTCTAGCAAGCATTGTCCTACGATTTTCAGCATTTGCTTCATTGGCCTCAGATTTTTGAAGAAAATAGAACTGGGACATATCGTCGAGGCGCTCGTCTATCATGATTTGTGCTAGCCTTTTGCGTTCTTCCTTATTCATGCCTTCGGATCCACTCTTCCCACAATAGAAAGCGGCTCGGAACTGAAGATCGGTTCGGGTAAAAACCAATCCTGTCTTGACCCGCAAGCCGAAGCGGGGCCCAAATTTCCCGGTGGGATGAGTGCGATTATGCTTCTCCAGCGCACCATCCATATCCAGAAGAACATTTTTGCGTGACGACAACATTTCTGCTCTCATGATACTGCCTTTAATCTTATCTAAAGTCTTTGCATCCGATGCTACCTCCAACGTTTCCAAGGCATAAATCGCATCAACACATGCTTGGAGAGCTTCTCTAATCCGCGAGTGAGATAAAAGTGAACTCTCCAATCGAGGGAAAAGTACCCCTTCCATGCATTGGAGAATGACTTTGGCGCAACCTTCATTGCCTAGCACCGCACGCATTTGTTCCGATGGCAAAAAGCTGGCCTGCGTCGAAGATGAACCAATTTCATCCAATATCTGCAGGGCATACCATACGGCCTGGTATTGTGTTTCATCTAATCCAACCCGGGCAAATCCAACAGTGGAAAGGACATCAGTTGCTCTATTATGGTTTTCCGATCGCGCACACTCAATCAAGGCATTCACACAACCATCGGCACCCATAATCTGGATATATGCCGGCAGATACCACACGGTTTCAAATAATTCCTTAGCCGCTGGCACAAAATTATTTTCCAAGGTTCCATCTTTTCTTCTTCTAGCAGGGTGATCTTCCCATCTTCTAGCATAGTCTTCTGCCCATCCGGGCGAATAATTCCCATTCAAGATGGTATGTACAATAAGTCTGGAGGGATTGATCTGAGCAAGGCTGCGTAACAAGGCATCGCGGCAAGTTACCCACTGCGTGACATCGGATTTTAGGCGTGAAAGCGTTTCTGTATTTTTGGGGTCCAATCTATCCAGCTCCTTCATCAATCGCCAGACAACGGATGTCTCTTTAAGGAATCCCAGCATTTTGCAAGCGGCTATGAAATCTTCCACTTCGGCGACGCTGCCCACCAGCATGGTGAGTTTGGATTCCCAGGCGCGGATCAATTCCGATTTCTCTTGCGGCGTCAATTCATCCGCGAAAATTCTGCCTGATTTGAAAAAGGACCACCAATCCAGCATGTCCGGCGTTTTTCTGTAAATGGCATCGTATATTTCCAGAACCTCTGTTTGATAGTCGTGATTCGTTTTGGGATCGAGTGTTTTACGAAATATTTTTTGACCGCCCGCGGAAGCAAATTCGTCTAGGAGCATGGCCTTGACGACCGGTACGGCATGACTTTCTTGCTCTTGGCCCTTTTGGGAGGCGCGATGCAGGGCGAGCAATCTTTCCAGACTCCACGCAAACAAAACATCCTGCGTGGCCTTATCCGGAGCGGCTTCCGCGGTCTCCACAAAATATCCGGCGACAAACTCAGGTGAGACGCAAGGAATCAAGTGGACAAGATCGTGCTCGAAGAGACCCATGTAAGTCTCGGGTTTCTCTTGGGCGGGCTTCTTTTTGGCCTCCTCAATAGCTGTGCCCACGAACGAAGTGATGTCGCGCATGATACGTTGTGCTCGCAACGGCTCCAGTCGGACAAAGAGCAGTTGCGCAGCAAGGCCCAGCGCTTTTTCATCCCGCACTGTGCTGCCGGGTCCTAGACCTTGATGCATGAGCATTATCAAATAATCTGTTACCTCTGCATCGGTTCTTAAAAAAGATAAGCCCTCAACGGGTTTCACCTTTGGAATTTTTTGAATGCTGCAAGAATAGAGAGACCCGGTCTCGAGAGCATATTGTTTGTCGTTCAAAATTTTTACTCCATGGCTGAAGAAATTCTCTATTTCCTGATAGGCTCTATCCCCCAAATCAAATTCCGGTCTGGCTTGCGACATGGCCCAAAAGCGCTGTATCAACAATTGGGCGCATTCTGATCCACGGGGTATGGCATCTATGGTTGCCATTTTCACAAGAATGGCGGGCGCGACAGAATCCTTCAGGCGAGGTCCTTCCCCGGTGAACTCATCCACTAATTCAAGTACGTCACAGGCCCAATTCAAACCTTGAGGATCCCAAACGGTTTGAGTCCAAACCTTCTTGAGGAAACCCCGTTTGAAGTAAGGTTTCTCAAACTGAAGCGCACCGCTTATCAAATAGGCCCCCATGTCGGGAGAAATCTTGCTCAGGAGCAATGCGCTGTCGGCAACTCCTAAATCCCCTTGTAATATGCGATACACTTCGTGTCGTTGGTCTGCACTGTTCGCGCCGGCTATCAATAATTTTGCCGCTGCCTCATACTCTTCGGTATCGATTAGAGACCTCACTTCTTGGGCCAGAACCTTGGCTCTATGCACCTTGGGGGCTGGCCTGGCGATCATCAATGGGTGCGGTTTCCATGCCTCGGGGACGAAATTCGGGGACACACTCCCGATTTGAGAAGCTAAATCGGGGTATGTCCCTGAATTTCGGGTCATGTCCCTAATTTCCGCGCTGCTAGCTTGCGGGGGTAATACCACAGGACTTGTGTCGCTTTTAATTTTTATGTGGGCAAGACCGTCGATATAGGCAAATTCCCATCCCAGTTGCTGCAGTGCATACGCCACGGAGGGCATACGCTTGGCTTCTTCCGGGCGGGCGCGATAATCCCAGGGGTTGACCTGCGCCCACGTTGTCTTTCCTTCCAATGTTTGGGGTAATAGCCAACCCAACATTTTCAAAGCGACTTTTGCGTCTTTCAGCTTTTTCTGTTCTGCAGGGCTGGCGGATTCCCCTTTGATCTCGATTTCCTCTAGGTCCTTCAGTTGCTCCACCACGCGCGAGGTCAGAAAACCGCTGGCGGTAAGATGGCGCCTGTAAAGCCTTATCGGGGGACTCCCTTTTACGTGGTGAGATAGAGCGCTAATGAAACGCACTTGCTTTTGGAAGTTCTCTTGTACCAGAGGATTTGTTGGAAAATCCACAACGGCGGGTGCAAAAGGCGATGATTGGCTTTGCGAATTGCTATCGAATTCTGAGCGCGGGGCCAATGCGTCTTGCGCCATGGCTCCAATGGGTTGAGCCACCAGACACGCAACAAGCATAGCTATCCAGAAAAAATGCGCCACTTCAGCATCCCCTTTCGTAAGTCACTACAATGTGGTTAATTATAGCTTGGGAAACGGGTTCTGTCAAGGTGGCTCAAACTTTTGAGTGTTGGCCGTTTTCCTGCTGTTGAGCCTGATAAATCAGGCAACTACCCCTCTACAACTGGCGCATTAGACTTTTTGCAGCGCCATACCTTTGAGATACAATGTCTCGGGGACAGCGAGGAGAACCGGGTGATCTTTGGCTTGATAGAACCATTCTAGGACCTTGGCGTTCGTGCGTGTGTCGCGCGCGGACTCCAAAACCATTTTTTGAAAACTATCCATGCTCACGTGATACGAGCAACAAAAGGTCAAGAGCGTTCCGCCAGGTCTCAAAATCTTCATCGCGCGCACGTGAATTTCCTTGTAGCCCTTCATGGCCTTTTCCACCAAGCCTTTGGAGCGCGTAAACGAGGGTGGATCTAAGATGATCGCGTCGAATGATTTCCCGCCCTCTTCGCATTCGCGTAAAAAGTCGAACGCGTTGGATTTGAGGAATTCGCAGTTGGTCGCGCCATTCAACGCCGCATTCTCAGCCGCAAGGGCCAGGCTGGACTCCGACAAATCTAGGGCTGTCACGTGTTTGGCGCCGCGCTTTGCCGCGGCGACCGCAAATCCGCCGGTGTAGCTGAAACAGTCGAGCACCTCCGCACCCTTCCACACACCGCGGTCAAAACCTCTGCTCTCGCGCTGATCCAAATAAAATCCTGTTTTGTGGCCGTTCTCTATATCCACCCAGTAGCGCGTGTCCGACTCCTTGATCTCAATGCGGGTGGGGCCCGAGCCGCGGACCCAGCCTTTGCGCGTGGCCACGCCCTCCATGCCACGATAGGTTCCGTCGCTGCGCTCGTAGATAGCGGTCGGCTTCAGCACGTCCTGTATCGCATCAAGAATCTTGTCGCGGCGCGTCTCCATACCCAGCGTAAGAAACTGAACGACTGCGGTGCCCGCGTACTGATCCACGATCAAGCCCGGCAATTGATCGGACTCGCTGTTGACCCAGCGCGTGGCATTGGAAGAAATCTCCAGCTTGTTGCGAACCTCTTTTGCCGCTTGCAATCGCCTCCGGAAAAAAGCGGTATCCACGGTTTCTTTTTGCCTGGAAAGCAGACGAATGGCTATCTCTGAAGCAGGATTGTAATAGCCGGTCCCAATCACCGAACCTTTGGCGGACATGACAATCACCTCGCCGCCGGGCAAAATATCTTTGGGAAGACGTTTGATCTGGCTCTTGTATATCCAGGGATGAAAAAAGCGCACGCTCCCCTTGGTTGGGGGGTGCAGGGCTACTTCTGGCTTCGCTGCGTGTAATGGTTTCACTTTGTCATCCCGTTAAGGTATTCTCTGGCCACACGCATCGTATGAAAAATACTCCGAAATCGCTACTGGATTATACGCCCGAGGAATTGAGCCCCCTGTTCAAGTCCTGGAAACAGGACGCGTACCGTGGGCGTCAAGCTTTGGAATGGGTGTACAAACATCGCGTGGAAAACTTTTCCCAGATGGTCAACATCCCTGCGGCCCTGCGCGAAAAACTCCAGGCCGAGCTCCTGCTCTATCCGCTGCGATTCGCCGAAAAAGTCCCGTCGCGCCTGGACAAGACCGTGAAATATCTTTTTGCCGACACGGAGAACCGCAATATCGAGAGCGTGTTTCTTCCCTACGAGGGCCATACGGCCATTTGTGTTTCGACACAGGCCGGCTGCGCGCTGCATTGTGCCTTTTGCGCCAGCGGCGTCGACGGCGTTCAGAAAAATCTTTCCGCTGCGGAAATCGTGAGTCAGATCGTGCTGATACTCAAAGATCAGAAACTCCCGCGCATTCAAAACGTGGTGTTCATGGGCATGGGTGAACCATTCCTCAATTACGAGAACGTGATGCGCGCGGTGGAGATATTGAATTCCCCCTGGGGGCTCGGCATCGCCGCGCGTAAGATCACGCTGTCCACCTCGGGCATAGTGCCCGGGATTCGTAGGCTAGCGAAGGATCCGAGGCAGGTGCGGTTGAGCATCTCGCTGCATGCGCCCGAGAACGAGCTGCGCTCCAAGCTCATGCCGATCAACAAAAAATATCCTCTCAAAGAACTGTTGAAAGCGGCCAAGGAATACGTGGATATCACGGGCCGCAGAATCGGAATCGAGTACACGCTCATCGCGGGCATGAACGACAGCAACGCGGACGCGGAAAAATTGGCCGAACTCGTGAAGGGAATCGCGCACAGCATCAATCTGATTCCGTTGAATCTGATCGATGAATTTCCGCATAAGCCGCCCGAGTTGGCTAGACAGAAATACTTTTCTCAAATCCTGATGCGGCATGGCATCAAGCCCACGCTGCGCCAGGAAAAGGGCGACGACGTGAATGCCGCCTGCGGACAACTACGATTGAAGCGCCTCCAATCAGATTCCGCGAAGTAACTCCGCAAAGCGCGGAGCCGCGCGGTCCAAACTAAAATTCGTTTCTACTGTTTTTCGCGCAGCCTCGCCCATTCTCTTTCGCAAAGCAACATCCGACATCAGACGCAAAAGTCTATCCTTCCATTGGGCATCGTCGCGCACGAGATACCCGTTTTCGCCATCGCGGATAATTTCCTTATGCACACCGACAGCGGACGCGATCACCGGCAAACCTGCGCTCATCGCGGTTAACGTTTTTAGTCCGCACTTCCCCTCTTCCCACGGCGTCTCACGAAGGGGCGAAATAAAAATGTCGAAATAGTGAAGCCATTTGACTTCTTTGCCGTATATCCATGGTCTGAAATGCGCGTCCGCGCCATCCAAATCAAAGGGGTCAGAGCCGACGAACACCCAGCGCACGGGAAATTCCTTCGAGATATCTAAAATAACAGCGCGTAAATCTTTGAGATACATGGCCGTGCTAGGACTGCCCATCCAGCCCACGATGCACGTTGTACTCCCTCTCCCCCCCGGGGAGAGGGTAGGGTGAGGGGCAGGAGAGGGCCGGGGTGAGAATTCGTCCTTCGGACAAAATCGCTGCGTATCCACGACAGTAGGAAAAACTTCCACCCGCGCAGCAATCTTGTTTGCCTCAGCAGCCAGGAATGCATTGCCCGCCAGCACTAAATCCGCGCTGCGGGCCGCGATTTCAAAGCGTTTGCGATACGCAGCGTCCGGTAAGAGCGCGTTGCGCTCCGGGGGCGACAAAAAAATTGCGTCGTCGAAATCGAATACCACCTTGCGGGCCAATCGGCGCATGGTGCGATCCAGGGCAGGCCAACCAGGCGGCAAAAGAGGTTTTTGCACGAAGACGATGTCGGCAAAAGGAACGAGCATCATCTGAAAAAGACGGCGCAGGACAATAAAGCAGGACAAGAAGACCTTAAAAAATAGTTTGCGCGAGAAGAAATACGCATCGTGATACGAGGACGGCACGGCCGGCGCCACCCACCATTTCCACCCTAAGGATTGCAGATGGGGCAAATATTGAGTGACACGATAACGGCTAGAAGCCGCGCTAGGGCCCGACTGGGTAAGAAAGAGAATGCGCATGGGTTAAAGTCCCTTGTCATCCTCGTAACTTGTCATGCTGAGCGAAGCGAAGCATCTAGTTTGTTCTAACGAGATCCTTCGCTTCGCTCAGGATGACAGTGGCGTTGGGATGACATGTCTGATCTACGGTTTTTCTGCCTCGTCTATCAGCATGACCGGTATTCCATCACGCACCGGATAGCGCAGGCCGCATTGGGCATTGGTGCAAATGATTTTATCGCCCTCCATCGTCACCGCAGCTTTACATTTCGGACACGCCAAAATCTCTAACAGCTCTTTGTCTATCATGTGTTCTCTCCTTATAACTTACCCATCTGAAATTCGGGACATGACCTAATTTAGCGTTATAAATTAGGATCGTGTCCCAGAATTTCCGCATTTCACATCCCCATTCATTGCACGGATTTGCAATTAGGGACACGATCCCAATTCAAAATGCCGAATTGGGTCATGTCCCTAATTGCAAATCCGAATCTCTCCTTATGCCGTGGTCAAACTGCCGAGAAATTGTTCCAGCGCATCCTGCCAAGGTCGCAGGGAAGCGCCCGCGAACGCGTTGTACTTACTATTGTCCAACACCGAATACGCGGGGCGTGGAGCGGGCCTCTTGAAATGCTCCGCCGACACGGGAACGATTGTACACGAAGTGATTTTGAGAACGCGTATGATTTCCTGCGCGTATTCGAACCAACTGCATTCGCCCGCATTGCTCACATGAAACATGCCTTGGGCGTCGCGGCCGAGCAAGTGCGCGATGGCCCGCGCCAAATCCTCCGTGTAGGTCGGACTCCCCTTGTGATCGTTGACTACTGGGATCTCGGTCTTGACCATCACGGATTCAAAAATACGCATGACGAAATTCGCCCTGCCCATGCCGAATAACCAGGAGCTGCGCACGATCAACGCATCGGCAGCAGCCTGACGCACCAATTTCTCGCCTTCGAGTTTCGACTTGCCATAAATCGAGAGCGGATCGGGCTCATCGTCTTCGACATACGGAGCTTCCTTAAATCCATCGAATATGTAATCGGTACTCACCTGCACCATGCGCGCGCCGCATTGCGTGGCGAGCGAGGCCACCTCTCCGGCCGCGATTGCGTTTACCGTATAAGATTTTTCTACATTCTTCTCGCAGCCGTCCACGTCGGTCCATGCCGCGGCATTGATCACGGCCCAGGGTTTCAGGCGCTCCATCGTCTCCTGAACTTTCGCGCTGTCGCAAATGTCCAGTTCCTTGCTTTTCAGGCCCGTCACGTCGTAGTCCCGCCCAAGAACGCCAACCAAGGACTGTCCCAATTGCCCGCCCGCGCCGAGAACCAGCACCCTGTGGCGCGCTGTCATGCCCGCGCGCTCCCGGTCGCGAGCCGATGCGCGTACTGCTTTTGATAATAGGCCTTGAAAGCGCCAGACTTGATCTTGCGCCACCAGGCCGTGTTGGTCTGATACCAACGCACGGTCTCTTCCATGCCTTGGGCAAATCGATTTTTGGATTTAAAACCCAATGCCTTGAGTTTGCTCCCGTCAATGCTATAGCGGCGATCATGACCCGGCCTGTCCTGCACCCATCGAATGAGATTAGCGGGTTTGTCGAGAATCGAAAGAATCAGGCGCGTGATCTCGATATTTTCTTTTTCGGATCCGCCGCTTACGTTGTACACCTCTCCGTCCTTGCCTTTGGCCAAGAGAAAGAGTATCGCATCGCAATGATCCATGACGTGAATCCAATCGCGCACGTTACGCCCGTCGCCGTACAGCGGCAGCGGCTTGTTTTCGAGCGCGTTGGTAATAAAAAGAGGGATCATTTTTTCCGCGTGCTGATACGGCCCGTAATTATTGCTGCAGCGCGTGATAAGGACAGGGACATGATGCGTGGCCCAGAATGAATACGCGAGCCGGTCGGCCCCGGCCTTGCTCGCCGAGTATGGATTGCGCGGCATGAGCGGCGCAATCTCGCGGCAAGAACCCTTTTCCACGCTACCGTAGACCTCGTCGGTGGAGACTTGCACAAATTTCTTCACGCCAAAGCGCTTCGCGTTCTCCAGCAGATGAAACGTGCCTTTCACGTCGGTGTCTATGAATGCGGCCGCGTCGTTGATCGAGCGATCCACATGCGTCTCGGCGGCAAAATGCACGACAATGTCCACGCCCGTGCGAAAACATTTCTCGACGATTTTGTTGTCGGCAATGTCACCGCGCACGAACCGGTAGCGCTTGTCCGACGCAATATCCGTGAGATTGTCCAGATTTCCCGCGTAGGTCAGCTTATCCAGATTGAGTATCGAAACATCCTCGTCACGCGCCAGCAAGCGATGGATGAAATTGGAACCGATGAATCCGGCGCCGCCCGTGACGAGATACCGAGTCTTCACCGCAACTGCCCCTTTTTCTTGGCCACCAATGCGGTCGCGTTGTACAACGACTCGAACGTGCCTGCGTCGGTCCACCAGCCCTTCATGATGTCGTAGGTCATCGCGCCGCGCTCAATAT
Organism: uncultured Actinomycetota bacterium; assembly: GCA_964583365.1. Lineage (GTDB taxonomy): Bacteria > Auribacterota > Ancaeobacteria > Ancaeobacterales > CAZGMX01 > CAZOWS01. Next base: position 2,869 of record CAZOWS010000229.1, on the reverse strand, counting down.
AGGCGTTGTTGACATCGGTGATTTCGAGTTCACCGCGATGGGAGGGCTTGAGGGTCTTGATGATGTCGAAAACTTGATGGTCGAACATGTAAATTCCGATGACCGCGTAGGCCGACTTGGGGTTCTGCGGTTTCTCCTCGATTTTGGTGATTTTTCCCTTTTGAATGGTTGGGACACCAAAGCGCTGCGGATCGGGAACTTTTTTGAGGAGAATTTTAGCGCCGGACTTTTGCTTCTTGAACTTGTCCACGAAAGGTTTGATATTGCCTTCCACGATATTGTCTCCAAGCACCACGATGATCTTGTCCTTGCGCGCAAAATATTCAGCCAACCCGAGGGCCTGTGCGATACCGCCCTCCCCTTCCTGATACGCGTAATTGACTTCGTTCAAGCCAAAGTCCTTGCCGTTGCCGATCAGCCGCAGAAAATCCCCGGCGTTGTTACCGCCGGTCACGATCAAAATATCCCGCAAACCAGCTTGCACCAAGGTTTCCAGGGGATAGTAAATCATGGGCTTGTCGTAGATCGGCAGCAAATGCTTGTTCGTGACTTTTGTGAGCGGAAAAAGTCGGGAGCCCAAACCACCTGCGAGAATGATGCCTTTCATGGGAACCCTTTCACGTAATAGCTCAGGTCCTTTTTGGAAATACCATTTTCCCTCCTTTGTGAGGAGGGATAGGGGAGGTAGAGTATTTAATCAATGCTCTACCCCACCTAGCCTCCCCTTACAAAGGGGAGGGAGTTGCATTAGCCGTCATGGCGCGCCCAATCGTACGGAATCGATTTCGAATGCGCGGGCATGCGGTATTCATCGGGCTTCTCGTAATGGTAAACCTCGGTCGGAATATTGACGACGATGGCCTCGCGCTCGCTGATGCATTTGAATCCGTGCAGCACGCCGGCTGGGACCTTCAATAATATTTCGTTGTGAATGCCCATGATAAACTCGTTCACGACACCGCGCGTGGCCGACCCCTTGCGATCGTCGTACAAAACAATTTTCATCATGCCGTGCACGACAACGAAATGATCCACCTGCTTGCGATGATAATGCCAACCTTTCACCACGCCCGGATAAGCCGTGGTCACGTACATCTGACCGAATTTCGTGAACATCGCCTCGTCGCTGCGCAGCACTTCCATCAGGCGCCCGCGCTCATCCGGAATCACCTTGAGCTGCTTGGTCACAACACCCGCGATGAGCTTCTTTTTAGAAAGAACCATGGGTTTCATCTTCATTGCGAACCTCCGTCAATTCTTCAGTAGAGATACGCGTTTTTGGCAGCAACAGGAAAAGTCCGCCGAGCATTCCCCAAAGCACGCTTAAAAAACGCATGGTCAACGCCAACGCAAGATACTTAGGCGTCTGCACGCTCACCAAATTAAATAAATACACATAAGCCCCTTCCCCCACGCCCAGCCCGCCGAAGGAAACCGGCAATGCACAGAGCGAACTGATAACAGGTACCAACAGGAAATAATGTATCAAATACACGCCTTCTATTCCGAGCGCTTTGCCAACACCATACACGATCAGCACCGCGACACATTGGAGGGCCAGCGAGTACGCAAACGCGCCGGCGAGCACTCTTTTATGGTCATGGTAAACGTAGAACGCGTCGTAAATCCTGCTCATCGTTGCGCGAAAAGGAAGTCGCTGCGCGAGCGATGCCACGAAAGGAATTTTTTTAATCAAATTCTTATTGAGAAACAAGAGCGCGAAACACACAAACACGCCGAAGAGAACAAAGATAGCCACGGACACCTTACGCATCTTTGGGTCATGCATGTGGAACAACAGAGCGACCAGGGCGATGCACATCAGAGCGAACACCCCGACAATGCGGTCAATGAACACCGTCGTCATCGCCTCGGTTTTCTTGTGATGCGTTTCCTTGGCCACGTAATAGGCCTTTATCAAGTCCCCGCCCGTGGCGCCGAGCATAAAATTGTTAAAGAACAAACCGATCATGAAATACTCGACAAGAGGAAGAAATTTCAGGACAAGACCCTGGGCCACGAGCAACAATTGCCATCGCAGAACGCCGCAAACAATGATGATGGCGAATGCGCCGTAGGCCGCGGACATCCAAAAAAGATTCGCCGCTCTTACCGTCTGCGCAAACACAGCAAGTTCACCGCGCATCTTCCAGGCTATGAAGCCTAAAACAAGCACGGTTACAGCTATGCGCACGAACAGCCAGACGCGTTTTTCTTTATTGTGTTGGGTCACACAGAAACTACCGGCGACGTGAATCCTTCGCTTTGCGACGACGGCGTTGGCTCGGTTTTTCGTAGTGGCGATGCTGCTTGATATGCTTCATGATGCCCTCTTTGTCCACTTTCTTCTTGAGACGGCGCAGGGCCCTGTCCACCGACTCACCTTTTCGTAAGGTTACTTCTGACAATGTATTTCCCCCCTCTCAAAATGATGTGACTCGTGAAAGTATTAAGATCGCGCGTAGTATAGTGAGTGACCGGATGGGCGTCTAGGAAAAATCTGTCACTTCCATTTGATATTGCAACCCACGCTCGGCTTCTGGTCTTCCGAAACGAGTTTGCCCGCCAGCGCCGCATCGATGGCCACACGCAAGTCTCGGCCGGTCACGGGCTTCTTGTTCCCGGGCCGGCTGTCGTCCAATTGACCACGATAGATCAGACGGCGATCCTTGTCGTAGAGGAAAAAATCGGGTGTGCACGCAGCCGCATAGGCCTTGGCCACATCCTGCGTTGCGTCGTAACAGAACGGGAAATTGAATCCAAGTTCATGGGCCATTTTTTTCAGCTCGCGCGGCGAATCTTCGGGATATCCATCCGCGTCGTTGGAGCTGATCGCGACAATGGCGATATCCTTATCCGCGTAATCCTT
>CAZOWS010000228.1:0-3418 GCA_964583365.1 uncultured Actinomycetota bacterium | reverse complement strand
ACTTTTCCGTCCAGGCCGACCAAGGCTCCTATGCGAAGGAAGCGTTGTTGCTTGTCCGCGGCCAGCATTTTCGCCACTCCTGCGGCCTGTTCGGGAGTAACCATGCGTAGCTCGGCCGGCACGAGAATCATGTCGGGAATTTTGTCCGGATAGCGGGCGTTCATTGCGGTGAGCGCTTTTTCGACAGTAGATTCGGAGGAAGAAAGCAGATGCCACTCAGCGAGGATTTCATCCGTGATGGCGATGCGATGCTCCAACATCAGCGGAAACAGCGCAAAAAAATCAGAGGGGCTCATTTGACCCGTGAATAGGAGCTGGACCTGGGCCATGCGTATAGCTTCTGCGCCGAATTTTTTCAAATGGATGCGCGCCGTCGCTAGCGCGGAAATATATTCCTGCATGGTATTGATTTTGACAAAGCGCAACATGGATAGGAGCGTGACTTGCTCTTTTCTGGATGGCGCTAATTCGTCTAGTTTACTCCATAGTTTTTTCAGGCCCGCTCTATTTTTGGCAAGGTGAGCGAGCCGCGCTTCAAAAAACCAGACTATGGGCGAATGGAGTGGACCAAAATCGATCGCTCGATCTTGTAAACCATCGATGGTTTTCTCCAAGTAGTCCAGGGTCGGGAACGGCCAATGCCAGGACTCCAAAAGTGGCTCTAGCAGTTTCATCGTATGATAATCCAGTTTTTCCAACACCCGTTGTATTCGTGACCACTTGGATTTCCATTTTTTGCCTGCGATTTGCACGATCATGGGAAATAGTTCATCCATGCAGAGACGGAGCCGACCGCCATCTTTGCCGGACAAGCGCGCCACGAGCATGCCCAGGTCGCGCAGCATGCGGCGGCTTGTGATCTCGTAGCGATACTGCAAGTCGTCCAGCGTGTTCAACATGCCAAGCGTATGCCCGCGCGGGGCCTCCATTCCCAGAAACCGTATATCCGGCCAAAAGCGCATAAAATCTTTTTTGAATGTCTTTTTTAATCGCAGGATGCTTGCGGCGGCATCGAAAGAGTTTTGCACATTTTTATCGTATTGATTGGTGTAACCGGCTTCCACAAGAAGGCCGGGAATCTCCGGCCAGATACTAGGCAACTCTTCCCCAAAGGTTTTTTTGAATAATGGGAAATACGTATTCAGAAACGCTATGGTTTGTTCCCCCAAGAAAGGATGCAATGCGCGCATTGCGGGTAGCAGGAGAGCGCTGTCCGGGCTTCCGTAAAGGTTGAGTGTCTCGGTCACGTAATGCGACGCGGCATTGCCGAATTCCTTTTTTAAATCGGGATATATTTGCCGCGTTGCGGTAAGAACTTTTACTGTCGGGGCAGCCTTCAACCGCGATAGCGCCGCGGCCAAATCTCGCGCGTCCTGGCGGCTACACACGGTAAGGAGCCCCATGAGCTCGGGCCAGACCGAGGACAATTCAGCGCCGAATAACTTTTGAAATTCCGGATAATGTTTGGCGAGAAAGGAAACAACGCCCTCCCCAAACAGTGGCCCTAGTTTCTTCAACGCGTCCTCGATCAATGCCGAATCCGAAGCAGTCAGATTGGGCAGTAGCTGCGATAAAAGTGTTTTGTCGCGCGCCGAGTCATCGCCATTCTGATGCTCTGTCGGCATCTTCTCCTCAGCCTGAGGGCCCATACCAACCACCATATCGTCATCCTGAGTTCGCGAAGCGGACGAAGGATCTAGCCCAGTTTTAACAGCCTCTTTCAAATCGTCAAAATTCTTGATAGGCACATGGCGAAGGCGACCCAGGAGCTGTACTGTTCTTATATCCACTCGCTCTTTTTCACCCGGCACAAGAATGTCCAGAATTATTTGAGTATCTTTTGCATCGTGCTGAAAGTGTCCCCACTGAGATGCCACGAACCACAAGACCGACGATTCTAAAGAAATTTTCAAATCATCGGAAAGACCCTTCATGTCCGCGATGGTTTCCTTAATATCCAAGAGGCTTCTGAATGACCAATGCCACTCCGTCAAAAGAGGTATGAGCCTGGCCATGGCGGAACGATCAATCATTTTAAGTAATGCTTGCACCTCGGCCCAATCTTTATCCCAAACTGGCCCGGCGCAGCGTTTGATTTGAGGCAGTAAACGTTGCAGGAACCAAATGATTTGGCTACTTTCCAGTCTTGCGATAACGTCGGCGATATCGCTCAATTTCTCACCTCGCAGTTTGCCGAGCATTGGCAGAACGATGGTCAAGATATAGCGCGCATGCGTTCCGATTTTTACTAGTGCGGGCCAATTTGCCCTGAAATCTTTGCCGAAGTTGCAGCGAACATCCTCGATCGCATGCGCAAACATTGCCAAAGTTAAAGTAAGGGAACCCTCAGACGTTTGGGGTTCTGCCGCGAGCGGCATCAAATCCAATACCCCCTGCCAACAGAGTCTCAAGTCTTTGCCCAATACTTTTTTGAAAATTGGATAATATGTTTTTAGCGTTAATGTTGTATGTTCTTTATAAGCTTTTTTCAATGTCGTGATGCCGGTACGCAAAAGTTTTAAATCCGCGGGAGATGATACGACCCCGGCATGGAGCAATTCCATAAGGTCGGGCAAGCACTCGTCGAAGCATTCTGTTTTTGAACTGGTTTTAGCGGCTGCAGAAAGAGGGGATGGGCGGTGTTGCAGGAACCACAACAGGGGTGCATCGCACGAATCGCCTTGTTTTGCTAGAGACTTTAGCTCTGCAATTGTTTTTTGTAGTTCTGCCTCGTTGGCGGGTTTCCAATCCCAAGATGTTCGGATTACAGCCAGTCCATGAAGGGTGGGGATGTCTAGACTATTCACGCTTTCAGAGGAGATGTTCCAGGTTTTCTTCAGTTCATACAATTCCCACGTTATGGCCGAGGCTTTTTTCTCCGCCTCCCGACGCTCTGAATTTTCAGCGGCCTCCACGACAAGATCAACGATATGCTCCCATCATGGCAGAAAGTCTTCGGCAAAGCCTGAGCGTAGAATATCGTAGTTCAATAACAGAAAATCAGGGGTTCTCTCCTCTAGGAAGGGAAATAATCGCTGGTATACCTTTGCCAATCGTCTGGCATCGTCTGCGTTTTTGACAATGTTTCCGGCAAAGTAGTCCTGCATCATCTTGTTTAATATTTCCATGGCTTCGTACGATGGATAGGTCGCATAGATTTCTTGCCACACCTCGTAGCCGCAAAGCTCTACTAATTTCGGATGTTTTTTGACCCATGCATGGAGTAACGGGATTTTGGCAAGGGACTCCTTGTGGGCATCGTTCCAATGCGAGGATGGCGCGAGCAGTTGATTTTCAATTGCGGGAGACGTATCCAGATTGCGGGGGCTGGCTCGACTGTGTTTTGCTTGAGCTAGAAACGCTGCGAGGCGTTTGCCGATTTGCTCTTTGTCGAGATGCGACCTGTGCACGTAGGAGT
>CAZOWS010000227.1:0-6511 GCA_964583365.1 uncultured Actinomycetota bacterium | reverse complement strand
GGCTGGGGTGAGGGTTTTGCAAACATCCCCCTCACCCTAACCCTCTCCCCCTTCGGGGGCGAGGGAATTGATTGCCATCGGCGTATGCAAAGATTTTCTTAAAATCCGAAAAAAAGTGGCGGTTTGCTCAGACCTCTGAGTCTAGGATATTGCTCTCAGATGCGCGCATAAAGGCGACGAGATCTGCGAACTTGCAGCACATCCCTAAGAGCGCGGGTGGGGCTGTCTGCTCTTGGCCCCTGATGAGATTGGAATGGACACTGGCATTGATTTAGTGATGCCCTGGGGAACACTAAAAGGAAAGGTAGTCCGGCGGGATTCTAATAAGAAAGATCTCTTCGCATTAGGCATTGCCTTTGATCCGCTGAGTTCCCAAGCGCTGAGCCTCTTTACCGATTTCTGCTTCACCCGGATGCGCGAAATGACTGGCCAGAAAACTTAACTCCCCATCGCCAACATCGGTCATTGAACTTGATTTTCTTTGGTGCCACGGACCGCAGGCCCAACCCCCCTTCCCAATCGCTTCTGAATAATTTGGGTGCGGTACGTGTCCCCCCAATTCCAGCCTCGCCTCAGTGAATGGTTACAATTTCGAATTCGAATTGCGGATTATAGAAGTTCTTTGAATTTCTCAGGAGTGATGCGCATATCATCAATGATGCCATGCAAAGTTTTGGGCTTTATATCGCGGCCACCATGCATAGGAATTACGACACGAGCCTTGTCCGTGGGGCGATAAAAAATTGCGTGGCTACCTTTTTGGCGGTCCAACTCAAAACCAAGCCGCCTTGCAACTCCAACCAGGTCTTTGGCTTTGATCTGCGGCAAGAACGGACTCATGCCGCAAAGTGAATCGGCTTGATAATAACATCCTCGGATGGGATAGGTTCCGAATGGGCTTTAAGACTCTCGACATACAATTGAACGGCTTCGGTGATATTCTGTATCGTCTCCTCGTAAGTATCCCCTTGCGAATGACACCCTCGTAGCGCAGGACAGTAGCCGTGATAGCCACCATCCTCGTCACGCTCTATGATTACGGTATAGTTATATTGAGTCACAGCATCCTCCAACCCCTAGTATAACGCACCATGTACCATTGGGCAAATTCTTCCGACTTGCCCCCTAACAATCTCAACATTAAACTCTATCCGTGTGCGCAATTAAATCATTATGACCAACATGCACTCCATGAGCCAAACTATCTACCTAGACACCTCCGTTCCCAGCGCCTATTTCGACCAGCGCGATCCTCATAGACAAGGCCAGACCCAAGGGGCTCCTCAAAAATATTCGTGGGCGAGTTCAGGAATCGGTAGTTTTCCAAGTTTATGATATAGCGTTATTTGCAGTACTTCAGCTGTTTTAAATCCATATGATTTTCTGATAACCACTTTTGCTTTGTTATTTTGCCCCTCGACTGCACCCAATGACCAGCTACAGCGATTCTCCGATTGTTTGTGTTGCTTCTTGCTGCGAGTTTGCCCTTAGTCTTTCTGCCGCTTGCGCCTTGATTGCGTCTTTGATTTTTGCGAAGATTTCAAGGGGGCTCGGCGAAAAACCTGCTACCATAGGCCGATGATTACGGACGACACAATGGAATCGTATTTGCGCGCCGCAATGCCAGATGCCGTGGTGGCCGTCGTGGACCGCACTGGCACGCGCGATCATTTTAGCGTGAGCATCGTATCTGCGGCGTTTCAGGACAAGAATTTATTGGACCGTCATCGTATGATTTACGCAGCCCTTCGCGAACCCATGGCCGACGGGCGTATTCACGCGCTCGAGATCAAAGCCCTAACCCCAGGAGAACTATGAGCAATCCCATCGAAGAGGAAGTAAAAAAAGAAATCGCCGACAACAAAATCCTGATTTATGGCAAAGGCACCAAAGAAGCTCCGCAATGCGGATTCACCGTCGAAACCATACAATTCTTTGCTAAATACGGATACCCGTTCGCGGTCGTAGACGTGCTGCAAAATCCTTCCAAGCGCGAGTTCCTCTCGCAAATGACCAATTGGCCCACGCTGCCCAAGGTGTTCATCGCCGGCAACTTCTACGGCGACACGGACATCCTGGCGCCCATGGAACAGAAAAAAGAATTGGAGCCCTTGCTCAAAGCCGCGTTCGGGAAGTAGTTTTTTAAGATGAATGCGCGTTACAACGCGCTTTCGACCAATTGCTGTTTCTTTGCGGAACCCATTGTATTGAGTCTACCCTGCGTATTCCTTTCCAGAGCCGCCTGGGCCGCTTCGCGAACGCTTTGTTGAGGGTCGTCGCACATTTTCGCGAGAAGCGCGCTCGCTCGCGTATCTTTATAGTGCTCAAGAACACGCGCTAATTCCTGCCTCACCCACGGACTACCATCCACGGAGGCTGCTTTTAATAGCGGCAGCGCCGACGGATCTTGCAATTTCACCAAGGCTTGGACAATCTTGATTTTTAGTGGATTGTTCGTCGTCCTTTTGAATACCTTGGTCAGAGCCGGAAGCCCGCTTTGTTTGTTCATTCTTGCCAGCACGTCTATCGCGGCGCTCTGAATGCGAGCATTCTTTTCCTCCAGAAACCCGAGCAACATGGTAACCGGCACTGTCCTTAAGCGCGAGAGCCTGTTTGCGTGATGAACCACATGGGACAAGAGGCCGTGGTCGGCGAAGCCATAATACAGATACACCCTGAATAGGTTTTCATACGAATCCAATTCCGTGTACCTATCCAACGAATAATGGGGCAATAGATCGCGCAGGGATTTGCCTGCAACTACTTCGAGAATCTCCCGTTGTTGCCTCTCTTCAAAGAAATCATCCATACGACCCACGTGGCCGGCATGCCGGAAAAGAAGCTGGGACTCGAGAAGACGTGGGTCCTGGGTTTCCAAAATTTCTTCATCTTTAATCCCCATGTTTTCCAACCATGCATGGCTAAGCGGCGAATCGTATACCAACCCCATGATATCCACGCGAATTTCCCGGGTGCACTTATCCAGAATGAGCTCAACGAGATCGCTGATCTTGTATTGATGCGCCTTAATGGAATACAAGGTTCTCCATTGTAAACCTGGCGCACGCAACAGCATCAACGGCTTGCCAAAAACAAATTTTTCATGAAAGTACGCGGCAGTGAACTTGCGCGCAAACGCGATTCTGCTGGGAATTTCCACACCATCCAAAACCATGTTTTCAAAATCTTTTTTTAGTTCTCTAAACTTGTCGTGACCCAAACCCTCGAGGGCTTTCAGCGTTAGCTGCACGATGTCCTGCCTTCGGTCCAATATCGCATCCATCTTTTTATACACCTCGAAGCTCGCTCGAACCTTGCCCACGCTATCCCTTAGATGCTCACTCCCCGCCCATTTGTTGGGTAGCAATCCCTCCAGCGAGTAGGTCAATACTTGCATGATCGTGCGTTCCTCGCTGGAATTTCTCTTTTGGAGGAACCTGGGCACACCCAAACGGCTCACGAGATCCTCAAAATCTGAAGACGAATACTTGTCCTTTAGGCCACTCAATGTCTTCAATTTATCCTCCAGCGGCACGCGAATGGTCCTTGGAAAATGATGCGACGTGAAAAGCACTTCGGGTTCGGGAATCAAAGCCAATTGTGCTCGAATCCTATTTCTATTCTGCTCCAGCTCTTCGCCAATCAAACCCGCACTACGCGTACATAGCACCCAACCATCCGGATCCGATTGTTCGAGCAAAGGCGCATTTATATTCCCGCCTCTCAGCTGCTTTTGGAACGTCAGTAGTCGGGAATCATCGGAACCTAGCATTCCTTTCACAACCTGATTTTGTATCAATTCGTATTTCAAAAGCTTAAGAAAATTATAAGCAAAAAGCGGTGTGCTGCCGTCATCCACGAGATGGATACAGCCATTCTCTTCAAGAACCCTATCCATCTCGCCAAACGCGGCGATAATCTTTTTTCTATCCCCCTTTGCGTGAAGCCCACTTACGCATTGCTGCGCGAATATCGTTTTTACGGATTCATCGCCCAAGAACGAGAGATCGGTTGCAGCGCCTCGATGAACCCTCAGCGTGGAAGGCGATCCTGTCCTGGAACGTTCCCAGGCAACGCGCGCAAGCTGACTATCCTCTTCCACCGCGATGCACGGACCTTCCGTATCAGGATATTGCGCCATCCACTTTCTCATCAAGGCCGCGGTGCGCGCACTCAATTGCACGACGCGTTCCTTTTTCGGCAGCGGAGGCAAATGCAGCAATATCTCATCCACCTCCAAGCCGGCGGCATAATCCGCGTGACGCAGGGATTGAATCTTTGCCTTTTTGTGCGCCTCTGCGTCTTTAATCGCAATTTGCAAATCCTCTTCGGCAGCCTCGAGGGCTTTCTTGGACGCGTAACTGTTCACGAAAGCGCGATCATCGCGGAGGGCAACTTCTTTCAGAAATCTCAAATCATTTTCCGGCGGCACGACAAGAAAGACAGCGAGGGGAACTTTATTTTTAGCGCAGGACAACGTCACTTTCCCTTCTGCAAGGGCGCTCTTCAACTCCGCCAGCACCACGGTTTCTAATTGCGTGCTATCCGCATACCGCTTGAGCCAAATCGCGTATGGTCTTTCGACACCATTCAAACTGGCGTGCTTCACGAGCGGGATCAATGCCTCCAATGTCTCGTGAGGAGGTCTAGCAAGGTTGGACAAAATCGCATCTGCCTGTCGCGCCGTGATCACGTCTGTTTTTTGAAAATACCTTAGAACGCGTGACCGCAATTCTTCCGGCTGCGATCGCAGGATATAGATGAGCCAATACATGCGAAGAACCTGCAAGTCTGGAGGCCTTGTCTCCTTCCAGTGGCTAAGCCTGTCCCGGAGGAATTCATTGTTAAGCGTTTGATAGGCTTTTATCAACAGTCGGCGATCCTTGTCGTAAAAACCACTAGGCGATTTTGGCTGGGCGTCTGTCATTCTGAGCGATAGCGAAGAATCTCGCCGTGGAGATTCTTCGCTATCGCTCAGAATGACAGAATTACGCGCCCTAGTAGGTGACTTCGTCCTAACCGTGGGTTTTCGTTGGTTGTATCGCGACTGTGGCGCCAGCGTAGCGGCATCAATCAACGCGCTGGGCATCCCGCCTAGCTCCGCGATACGTCTTTGCGCTAATTTCATTTTGAGCGCCTTACCCTCTGCACGAGCGCTTTGTGCGGGATTGGGGTCTCCTCTCTTTTCAAAAATAACTTCGAGAATTTTTTCCGGCTTTAGTCCCCCAAACAGGTATTCCATTTTCTTGAAGAACACGGACGTGTACAAATATTTTTGAGGTATTTGGGCTTTGGGATTAAATTTTAGCCAGGCAATACTTTCTATGAGTTGATCGAAGTCATTTTGCGAAACTCTCTCGGCGGATCCGCAATCGATTAAAATCACCTTCAGCTTGCCATCTTGCCTCGAGATATGGAAATTGCCACCATGCGGATCGGCGTTGTAGAAACCGTATTTGAACATTTGCGTCATGATGAAATTAAATAGGATCTCTTTTACTTGAGCGACTTCGTTGTCGTCTTTCAATACACCCTGCTCTTTTAGCTTGTGGATTTTATTCAGGGGCACACCCGGCGCAAAAGCCGTCAGCATGATTTTTTTGCCGACAACATCGTGTATGTGCGCGACGGAAAACTCGACTTTCGTTCCATCGGCTAAAGCATAGGGAGAAAACTGATTGATGATGGCGATTTGCTCTTCGAATTCGACCGCATTTTTCTGCTCCGACAAGAAATCTGCGTCCTCTTTGATAGCCGCCGTGATTCTCTCTTCCAATCCGAGCGGCACACCCAAACCGTTCTCGCGTAATCCGATCAACACGCTTTTTAAGAATTCTAAATCGGCGCCGACCTCCTGATCCACCTTGGGCCGCTTGATTTTTACTACCTCTTCTTCGTCGCGACCGCGCCTCTTGCAATTAAAAACGAGCTTGATCGAGGCGCTGCCCAAAGAATCGCCTAAATACTCGAAATTGGCTTCGAACCCGCCTGGCATAAGGTTTTCAAGGGTTTCAAAAGCGACCATCTTGCTCTCAGGATCGGCGCCCGTGGAAAGGTCTTCGAGCTCTTTGCGTATCGCATCGGGGATAGGCATGTCTGTCGAGTGGGCTAAAAGCTGGCCCATTTTGATGCCGACAAGACCTAGAGATTCAAAGAAACGCCTCACTACCAAACCTTCGCTTTGTGCCTTGCCGCCCAACAAATCGCCCATGTTCACGGCCAATGCTTCGATGATCGCGACTTTTCGCGACGGAGGAGCTTTGTCCATGATGGTTTTGAAAATCATTTTCAACGTTTTCTGCGATAGGTCGCCTTTCGGCACCAGCGACTCGAACAATGCATCGCTAAAAGATGTAAAATCCTTCTCGCTGCTAAGAATCCCCCCCTTGCCCACAAAAATATTGCGGATAAATACTTTCTTTATGCTCTCGCCCACACGCTTGTATTGGCCTTGATGTTTTTCGTTGTAGGCTTCTTTGAGCCGGTCGAAGCTGACCCCGAACCATTCCTC
>CAZOWS010000226.1:0-5379 GCA_964583365.1 uncultured Actinomycetota bacterium | reverse complement strand
TACTAGTTGTAACGATTTTGCCCCATCAAACATCCTACGCTTCCTTCACCAAATCCGATCGAGATCAGGAATATAAAAAGTCCGAGCAATCCGCGATAGCTGCACCGGCTATGCAGCAGATTGCCATCGAAGAACTCTTGCACACCAATATTCCCGATGCATGGGGGACGGTCAAAGAGCGCTTTGAGGGCAAAGAAGACAAGCTGGTGATCGTTTCGCAGGACATACATGCCAACTACGAAGCGCAAAAGAATTTCGCTAATATCATGGAGTTTTTTCAGAATGGCAAGACCGCTGGCAATATAGATCTGGTGGCATTGGAAGGCGCATCGCGCGAGGTAGATCCGTCCTTCTTCAAGGTGTTCCCCGATAAAGAACTGCGCACTCGTATTGTCGATCACTTCATTAAAGAAGGTTATATCAACGGGTCGGACGCGTTCTTGATCGATACGGAATCCAATGCCAGAGTCCTGGGCATGGAAGACGAGGCATTGTACAAAGAGAATCTCAAATATTTTCGCAACACGCAGGGTATCAAAAAGAAAATGGAATCCACGCTCGGTCAAATGCGCGAATTGATAAGCAAACTCAAACCCCATCTGTACACGCCGGAATTGTTGACATTTAGCAACAACGAAGACGATCAAGCAAACGGCAAGATGACGTTTACTAAATATTGTCAATTCTTATCCGAGCAGGCCAAGGCATTGTCCATCGACGCAGGTCGCTACGAGAATATTCGCAAGCTCCTGGAAAACGTACAGCGAGAGACGCAGATGGACAAGACCAAGATAAGCACAGAAAGAACAGAATTCATGGCCTTGCTGCAAAAGAGTTTAGTGAAAGAGGATTTGTCGCAGATGGTAAGCAAAAGCTTGTTGTTCCGTGTGGGGCGTATTTCCACGGCAGAGTTCTACGACTATTTAGAGGATATGGCCAAGCAGGAAAAAGTGGATTTGAGCAGGTATCCCAATCTAGCGCTCACCATCAGCAATGCCAAACAACAGACCAAGTTGAACCTGGACAAACTGTTTTTTGAAATCGAGCAATTGGCCGGGGACATCAAGGGCAAGATGTTCAAGAACGCCGACCAAAAGGAAATGGACACGCTGATCAAGCAGATCGGGATCTTGAGCAAGCTGGTGCATCTGGAGATGTCGCGCAGGGACTTGACGTATTTCCAGGAGCACAAGGCCGAGATAGACGGGAAAAAAATTATGGAGTTTTTACGGCGCATGGCCAGCAATGCCGGGATGCCCATCACGATACCCGCCGCATGGGCAACGATCACGGACAATTTGGGCGAGATGGAGTCGTTTTACGATGCTGCACTCAAACGGGATGAGGTGCTCACGCGCAACGCACTCAAACTCATGGAGACACAGAAAAAGAAAGTCGTGGTGATGGTGTGCGGTGGATTTCACAGTCAGGGCATCACGCGCATGCTCAAGGCCAAGAATATACCCTATATGGTCATCACGCCGCGTGTCACGCAGAGCAAGGACGACACGGTGTATTACTCACGCATGATGGATGAGGATATACCGTTGGAGCGGCTCTTGGAGAGCCAGGGGAATAGATTGGCTATAGCGGATAGATTTCAGGGTGATAAGTTTGATATGAAGCTATTCGTGTCGGCTGTGGCCGAGTGCGTGATGCACAGCCCAGGGCTTGATTTGGCGGTGTTTAGCAAGACTCTGAATGACAAGTTATCAAGTCGCGGCGTAAAAATTCAGGCGATGTTTAGGACGGACAATGGGGACATGCTATTGGCGGTGAACAACAATGCCATTAAAGTTAGCAAACCCCCTCAGGCCCAGGGAAGCGTTGCCGTCTCCCTAGGTAATACAAAAGTAACCTGGTTAACACCCAACGACATTAAAGCTGCAAACATTGCAGATGCGGGTGTCGGGCGCGCACTTATAGTCGTGATGAATCGGCAAGCAGCAAGAGCAGGTCTTGTTCTTTCAGATGATGCGAACAATCTGACGGAGGAGCTAGACGAGGATGGAACACCGATAGCGAAACCTGTCGGTCAAAAAAGTGCTAAAAATAAGGATACCCCTAAAACGGGTACGGATGATGACAAGACCCCTGGAGCAGCGAAAATTGCTGGGGAGAGTTTTGATGCTAGGGATGCGAAGGAAATTGAGGGAGGTAAGAGAGGAAAATTAAAACCTTTAAGCGACATAGCGGCAAGCGAAGCTGGGATTACTGACGAGTACAAGGCATTGAAGGCTTTGGCGAAAATCATCGGCAGACCCTTTGAAGTAGAGTTTGTCGAAACTAGCCGACCCTTCTTTACGGATCGCAATGGCCAAAAGGCGGATGTTATTTTCAAGAAGGATGAGGATGGCAACATCATCGGCGTGATTTTGCCTAGCGCGGTATTGAATACCGCGGGTGCTGCCATCGAACGTCTTAAGGTCGCATTGTGGCATGAGGTCAATGAGACAAAGGTGACACAACTATTGAAGCAACTCTTTCCAGACGCCGATCCGGCCGAGTTGATTCGCACGGCGCACAATCTGGCGTTTTTGATAGAGCAGCAAGACATCGATGCAGGATTCTCGCTTAGACAGGCCATGGAAATGGAGGGTGCGAGCGACAAGTATTTACTGGGGTTGCGGGATGGCACGAACGCTTTTCTGAGAGCAATCAACGATAATAAGGTATTAGCTGCTTTGTTGGCATCGGAAGACGGTCGACTGAAATTGGAAGCGATCTTTAGCGAGGCAGGTAGACCTGACCTGAAGCCAAGCGAGGTCATGGCTAAAATCGAGACACAAACGCGCGCGATCGATCAGCGGGCGCAAAGCCTTCTCGAGGCAAGAAAAGTGGCTGGGGTAAGGGCGGATACGATGAAAGACAAAGCGGAACGGATTTTGTTGAAATTGCAAGCTAAGTATCCGCAACTCTTCAAAGGCCTGATTGCAGAAGGTGTAACACAAGAAACGAGTGATGCGATAGCGCTCATTAGTGGGGATCCACTGGGGGTATTTACCTTGATATTGAATCGCGCCTCTCGCGATACGCAATACTCAAAGATATTGAATTTTGCATCCGTGGAAAAAGATCTCTTAGTGGATGCAGAAAGATATTTCTTGAAAGGAGAATTGGAATCCGCAAACGCTAAAGTTAGCCTAATACGTTTAATAGAAGATCAGATGGGGGCGGAGGGACAGCGCTTCCTTGATGCTTTAAATAATACGGGCAGTCTCTCGGATGATTTGGTTACGGATCTACTCCAGTTCTATCACGGGCGATTTGCCATCGATAACACTGCACAGACAAACACGGTCGTTGCGACAGATGCTATGCAGTTTGCAAAGCCCGTGAAGGGAGAGAATGGCAAGGTCCATGCGGAATTAAATGCCAACATTCCCCAGGATGTGCTGGAACGATATTTTAAAGACCCGAACCTTTTTCTTTTTCTCTTTGCGCCCGAATTAAATGACCAGCAAGCAAAAGAATATTTAGCGGACTTGGACAGCAAGATGAAAGAAAAATATGCTGGTGAACGGGTTAGCGAGGGGAGTTTAGAAGAAATTTGCCATTTCAATCAGGCAAAGAATCGCATGGAGTACAAAGATGCATTAAAGTCGAACGCTCAAAAGCACTCGTTTAATTTAGCTAAAAAGAAAGGCGTAATCGTAAAAGCTGAAAAGATTTCCGTTCAGATCATCGCGACGCTTGAGACGACCATGAGACTGGATCTTGCGAGGGATTTTGTCGTCCAATTGTTCAACGTGGATGGTCAGCCGATAAGATTAGCCGGGCGCGAGATGCAAGCACTCATGGCTCTATTGGGCGCAGAACGGTGGAAAGCGGTTCAAGAGAATTGTGGCATTGAGGCGAACAAAGACATTCAAACCGTGCCCGAAATACCCACCTCGCGAGAGGAGTTGGAAAGCGTCTATAAGCGTGAGCTGCTGGCGGCGCAGAAGGCGTAGTTGCATGGCGTAGTTCATAAGGGAGTTTGATGTTATGTTGAAATCCCGGTGGATTTGCTTTATTGCAGTAGCTTGCTTTTTGCTTACTGGCTTGCAGCCCGTGATGGCGATTGCGCCTGAATCCATGTTCAAAAATAAAAGAGCCCGTGTGAATCTATCGTACGACAACTTCTCGCGTAATGCGCGTCTTGATTCGGCGATGTCGAGATTGGCGGATCTAGAAAGAGAGTTATTGTTGCTTGAAGAACCATCGGATGCTGAGTCGATGGACATTCCCGGGCATGAGTGGATGGGCGCATTGCTTGGGGCGGAGCGAAGACTGTTGGAACTAGAGCAGGTGAATACTCAGGCGGCCGGTGGACTCAGCCATAGGCTGAGCTTGTTTGCAGCAAGCGCGCAAGTGAGAGGCCTTCGGGTCCTGGCAGGGTATCCTTATTGGTTGACTACAATGATGATTCTTGGCGCGGGCGCGACGTTGGACGTCCTCTACGGAGGGAATCACATCGTTATTCTGCCTCTGACGTTGGGCAACCCACCCATGGAGACGCTAGGGCAGATGTATCTTGCGATACCATACGAAGAGTTGAATGAGTTGTTGAGGGTGAGCAAGAAAAAGCTGGATGGATTAGAGGAGCAACTGTCAGCGGTCGAAGAAAGGATTGCAGGGATTCGAGAGACATTGCGCAAATACTTAGGCAAAAAATACAGCGACAAGGACGCGCAAAAGAACAGACAGGACAGACTACGACGCATTATGAGTGAACTGCGAACCAAGCCGGAGTCCTGGGCTATCACTTCGGACATGATGAGTCGCTCTGAGATGCAAGAGATGAACAAGGGATTGTACGACTTATGGGATGAATTGGAATCGAGTCAAAGGAATATTCAAAGCCAGATTTCTCAAGTCAAAGATGTCATCTTTTTGACGGAGGCGAAGCTAGAAATCAAGAATCTTAACAACGAGTTGCTTAAATTCTATGATCGGCGCAGAAAGATCGAGGCCATGATCGGGCGCCTGACCCCATATTTGCAGGGTTTGGAGCCGTCGAAGGATAAACAGATTGCAGATTTGAAGACGTACAGGCTTCGGAAGGGAGAAAAGAAGTTTGAGGATGAGCTGAGTAAAGTCCTGGAGTGGATACCCTTGATCGAGAATGCTATTCGAGCTGCCATGTTTTTTCTTGAGGGCGATACGGAACTGCTGGGCCAGATCAGTCGACAGGACGTTTTGAGATATTATCGTGTCGAACAGCAAAAAGATAAGCTGCCCTTTGCGTATAAGATGTCTAATGCTCTAGCGTATTCCAATACCAAGGGATCGTTCATAGGTGTAGATTCAACGTTTCCCTTCAACGTGGACGTCCAAGCCCATTGGACTGATTTCTTGCAGGAGTGTGCACGTTTGGGCATACAGATTGATCGAGGC
>CAZOWS010000225.1:0-3550 GCA_964583365.1 uncultured Actinomycetota bacterium | reverse complement strand
GACGACAAGCAATAATATCATCAAAGGTGGCTACGCGATTCTGTTTGGCGACAGGCGTACGGGATTAACCTCGTTCGTCTTTTTATGCGCGTTGAGTTTGGGTGGCTTGTTGCTGCTCTTGTGTAGCTGACAGAGGTGTGAAATGAAATGGATTGCGCTTGCTGTTGGAGGCATTGCTGGGACATTCTCGCGCTACATTTTAGCCGGTATTATTTATAATCTCGCGGGCGTGGGTTTTCCGTATGGGACTTTGGCCGTTAACCTGATAGGGTGTTTTTTGATCGGCGTTCTCGACGTGTTCGCTTCGGAAAAATTTATCCTGGGCACGCAAGCGCGCATGTTGCTGATGGTGGGCTTTTGCGGGGCGTTCACGACGTTTTCCGCGTTTATTTTGGAAACAGGGGATTTAGTGAAGGATGGCGAGACGCTGGCGGCTTTCGCGAATGTCATGATCAGCGTCGCGCTCGGATTTGGGGTGTATCGCTTGGGCATTGTCATTGGCCGAATCGTATAAGGGGGGGACTTGCATGCGAATTCCTAAGGAAGGTAAGTTGTTGCGCATATTCGTGGGCGAGGCAAAGAAGTGGCAGGGCAAGCCATTGCACGAGCAAATCGTATTGTTGGCCAGAAGGGAAGGATTGGCCGGCGCCACGGTCATGAAGGGAATCATGGGCTACGGGGCCTCGAAACATATTCACATGGCAAAACTGCTCGAGCTGTCGGATGATCTCCCGGTTGTTATAGAGATCGTGGACAGCAAGGAAAATATCTCGACTTTTCTTCCGCATTTGGACGCGATGATTCCTCAGGGACTCGTGACGTTGGAAGATGTTCACGTGATCCTGTACCGTGCGAGCAAATAATTTGAGATATGCCGGGGCATGATCCCAACGGAAATACTGGGACACGATCCCAATTCCAAAATCGGAATTGGGTCATGTCCCGTATTTCCGTTGCGTCGTTCGTTTTTGGAGCGCTGCTGGCTCATGTTTTTCCAGCCTTCATGCACGCGATATACGCGATGGTCGAGGGTTTCATCGCGATCTATGGTTTTGTCGCGCCGGCGGTCATCTACTTTGTTTTGACGATATCGCTGGGCAAGTTTGCCGATTCGGGTAACGGGAAAGAGCTTGCGTTCGTCGGCCGCTCGGTGTTTTGGCTCTGCCTTGCCCGCGTGCTCGCGCTGATTTTTGCCTGGATATTCGCGGGTCTGGTATTTCGACTTCCATGGATAACGGATCACCCGTCAGGATTCTTTTCTTCCATTCTTCCTTCTGTTGGCAAACTCACGCAAGACGCAGCTACTACGCCGACCGGATTGGCCATGGCGCTTGCCGTAGCAACGGTCATGATTTTTCGCCGATGGCCTTTGGTCGGACGCTGCTTGAATGCGTGCGCCGATGGCGTGGAGACTTTTGGCGGCGTGCTGGGCCTTTTTGTGCCGCTGTTTCTCTTTGGGTTGGGCGGATATTTGGCCGGATTTGTCATGATTAGGGCTTATGTACTGGGATCGTTGTTGACCGGGATAGCCTGTCTGACCTGGCATCTATGTCTGCTCGCGTGTTGCAAGGCGATGGTGAAAGATTTCTCGCTATCGCGCTATTTCAGGCAGTATTGGTTGCGATTGTATCCGATGCTCTGGGCTACTGCTTCCGAATCGTTGTCCACTCCGCTGAATTTGCATTTGGTCAAAAAAGAATATCCCGATGTGCCGGCCGAGATTCGGCGTTTTGTGATCGGCGTGGGCAGTTATCTGAACGTGAACGGGACGATGATTTGCGCGGTGATCACGACATGTGTCGTGGCCAGTGTGCTGAAAATACCTCTTTCCTGGGTGCAGCTATGGATGTGTTTACCCGTGATTTTCTTAGTCGGATTCGCGGTGCCCGGCATTCCGGGGGAATTATTGCTTTTTGCCGGTCCGATAGCGGGCGCGCTTTGCCTACCACCCGGGCTTGTTCATCCATTTCTGACTCTTTACCTGATGCTCCAATTCGGTCTTCCGGATTCCTTTCGCACGGGGTGTAATTCCACGGACAGTCTACCTCTAGCGTTGATACTTTCACGCCGATAAATATGGTGACAGCGCACTAATTTATTTGACATTTCCTTGAGCGTGGGGTAATTCTCCTCTCACCATGACCAGACTGGCGCGAGTAGTAGTTGTTGGAGTGCCTCATCACATTACACAGAGAGGTAACAATCGCCAGAATATTTTTCTCAACGATACCGATAGAAGTAAATATCTCGCGTGGATTAATGAGTATAGCCGCAGATACAACACCGAGATTCTCGCTTACTGTCTAATGAACAATCACGTCCATTTTATTGCGATCCCTCAGGATAGTCGATCTTTGGCCAAGACATTTAATAATGCGCACACTCGATATTCGCGCTATTACAATCACAAGACGGGTGCTTGTGGTCACCTCTGGCAAGGTCGATTTTACTCATGTGCTTTGGATGAGAAACATCTTTACAGGGCGATACGCTATGTTGAGCGAAATCCTGTCCGAGCGAAGCTGGCAATCAATCCGTGGGATTGGAAATGGTCTAGCGCTGCTTTCCACACAGGTAGAGCGGAAGGTACGCCGAGCTTGTGCTATCCGATAAATATGCTGACGGGAATTGATGATTGGGAAGAGTATCTGAGGCAGACGGACGAGTGCGCGGAATTGGACTTGATAAGAAAGCAGACAAAAACTGGTCGCCCCATCGGGGGCGATGAATTTGTCCATACAATTGAATCGACTTTGAATCGAACGGTGCGGGTGAAAAAGGCAGGTAGACCTAAAAAGAATTAGTGCGCTGTCACCGTATTTACCGTATTTTTAGTACAACATGCCAAGCAAATCTTTTCGTATCCATTGCCAAACGCTCGGTTGTCAGATGAACGACAACGATTCCGAGGTGATGGCGGGATTGTTGGTGCGCGCGGGGCATCGCATGGTTGCGAGCGAACACGATGCCAACGTGCTTTTGATCAACACGTGTTCGGTGAGGGAGTTTGCCGAGCATAAGGCGTACAGCCAGCTTGGGGAATGGGGCAAGCGCAAAAAGAGCGAGCCGGAACTCATCATCGGTGTTGTGGGTTGCATGGCGCAGAATCAGCGCCAGGACATTTTGCGGCGCATGCCCTACGTGGACATAGTCTGCGGGCCGCAGCATATCACGAAAATCCCCGAGCTCATCGCGCGCGTGAGTGATTCGCGCGAGCGTTTGCTGGAGGTGGCCGACGCGCAAGAATTTTCCTTGAAGGCCATTCCCATTTTGCGCGCCGATCCGTTGAAGGCCTTTGTGACCATCATGCGCGGCTGCGACAAGACCTGCACGTATTGCATAGTGCCCAAAACGCGCGGCAGCGAGATCAGCCGCGACGCGCAAGAGATTGTCGAGGAGATCGCCGAATTGGCCGGACGGGGTTATAAAGAAGTGACGCTGTTGGGACAGAACGTGTATTCGTACGGCAAGACGCTTACCCCCCACCCTGGCCCTGCCCCTCCAGGGGGGAGGGGAAAAAACGTGGACTTCGCGAGGCTGTTGCGTCTTG
>CAZOWS010000224.1:0-7661 GCA_964583365.1 uncultured Actinomycetota bacterium | reverse complement strand
GGCTGGGGTGAGGGTTTTGCAAACATCCCCCTCACCCTAACCCTCTCCCCCTTCGGGGGCGAGGGAATTGATTGCCATCGGCGTATGCAAAGATTTTCTTAAAATCCGAAAAAAAGTGGCGGTTTGCTCAGACCTCTGAGTTTAGTGCGACATAGCTCGGGGACGTCATTCCCGCTTAAAGCCTGCGGGAATGACGTGGAGGGGTAGACTATTACAAAGTAAGCGGTTGCACGTCGTCTCAGCAAAACATGTTATGTTTTAACCGGATACGCTAAAATGACTCGCTTCCGACGGACATGACGACACAACCTCTCAAAATCGGTGTTCTGGGTTCTGGCAGCGGGACGAATTTTGTCGCCATTGCTGAGGCGGTGCAACGCGGGGAATTGCCGGGTGTCGAGATTGCGCTGGTTATTTCGGATGTGGCGGATGCGCCGATTTTGGAGAAGGCTAAAAAACTTGGCATAAAGGCATTGCATATAGCGCCGGGGCGATATAAGACTTGGCTGGAGCCCGCAATCGAGGCAGAATACGCGCGGGTCTTGCAAGAGCATGGCGTGGAAATGGTGGTGTTGGCGGGTTTTATGCGTGTGGTGAAAGCGCCGCTGTTGGATGTTTTCAAAAACAGGGTCATCAACATTCATCCGTCGCTGCTGCCTGCGTTTCCGGGTTTGCGGGCTTGGGCGCAGGCGCTTGAAGCGGGGGCCAAGAAATCTGGTTGCACCGTGCATTTTGTGAATAATCAGATTGACGCCGGGCCAATTATCTTGCAGGAAGTGGTGCCGGTGTTGGACAATGATACGCCTCTGACATTGCACGCGCGGATTCAGGAAAAAGAGCATGTGTTGTATCCGCGCGCGTTGGGGTTGTTGGCGGAAGGAAGGGTGGTTGTGAACGGCCGGCGGGTGGAGATAAAGAACACATGAAGAGCGGAAGGGGAGATAGAGTGTTATGATCTGCCGCTTAACCGCTATCTACCCCACCTAACCTCCCCTTACAAAGGGGAGGAATTGTATGCATCATCTGTCTTCGTACTTTGTGAGAGGTATAAATGAAATTGAAATTGGGTTTGCCTAAGGGTAGCTTGCAGGATTCTACGTTCGCGATGATGGCTAAGGCTGGGTATCATGTGAAGCTGGGCTCTCGCTCCTACTTGCCTACTATCGACGATGATGAAATCGAGGCGATGTTGATTCGCGCGCAGGAAATGTCGCGTTACGTGGAGCAGGGTGTGTTGGACGTGGGGCTCACGGGCAAAGATTGGATTTTGGAAAATCGGTCCGACGTGGTGGAAGTCGCGGATCTCATCTATGCCAAGCAAGGCATGCGGCCTGTGCGCTGGGTGCTGGCCGTGCACAACGATTCGCCTGTCAAGACCGTGAAGGATTTGGAAGGCAAGCGCATTGCGACGGAAGCCGTGAATTTGACCACCGACTATCTCGAGAAAAACAATGTCAAAGCGCTCGTGGAATTTTCTTGGGGCGCCACGGAGATCAAGGCGCCTAAACTTGTCGACGCGATCGTGGAATTGACGGAAACGGGTTCCTCGCTGCGCGCCAATAATTTGCGCATCGTGGACGTGGTGGTGGAATCTACCACGAAGCTCATCGTTAATAAAACCGCTTGGAAAGATGCCTGGAAAAAAACGAAAATCGAAACGCTCGCGATGCTGCTCCAGGGCGCTATTGCAGCCCAGGAAAAAGTGGGGCTAAAAATGAACGTGCCGGAAAACAAGCTGAAGGACGATTTGAAGGCGCTGCCTGCGCTGCGTAATCCCACGCTCTCTCCGCTGACTCTCAAGGGTTGGTGTGCGATTGAAACCATTATCGACGAGCGCACGGTCCGTGAAATCATTCCAAAATTGCGTCAGGCAGGGGCGGAAGGCATCATTGAATACCCACTCAACAAAGTAATTTACTAAAAAAGGAGGACATAATGCCCAGCGGAAAAAAACGCAGGCGCGCCAAGATGTCCAAACACAAAAGAAAAAAGCGCCTTCGTCGAGACCGACACAAGAAGAAGGGGAAGTAGCGCATCTGGTGAAGCGCTTTTCTCTGATATTTCTGCTATGCGTGGGGGTGGGCATGTGCCCACCCTCCACGTTTGGCTCCGATGAATTGCTCGACGGCCAGACCATCGTCTATCCGAATTCTAGTTCGGCCAAAAAAATATCCTCCTATGCGGGCATTGGCAACCGCGCAACAGCGCTTTCCCATTATTGCCTTGGCACGATGTATCAGAAGCAGGACATGCCCAACGAAGCATTGAGCGAGTATCAACAGGCCCTCGCGTTCGACCCCGCATCTCCCTATATTTTGCTTCGTATTGGTATGTTGCAAATATCCCAAAAAGATTTTGTGACTGCCCGCAACACTCTGCTGCAAGCGCTGGCGGGGGATCCCGCGCTGTATCTCGCGCATGTGCTACTGGCCACGGTCTACTACGCCGAAGAACGTGTCGAGTCGGCCATCCACGAATATAAAAAAGCCATCGAAGCAGATCCTGAAAAACTCAGCCCCTACGTATCGCTCGGGGAAATTTACATCAAACAAAAACGCGAGAAGGACGCAATACATATCTACGAGGATCTCGTGAAGTTGAAGCCCGACGTTCCGCTTATCTGGTTCAAACTCGGATTGCTCTACAGCAAAGAAGGTCAGATGGCCAAGGCCGTGACTATCTTCCGACAAGCGATTGCGCTGAAACCCGATTTGGTCGAAACGCGGCTGGGACTTGCCGTAACGCTGGAATTGATGAAAGACCGCGATGGGGCCATGCGCGAGTACGAGGGCATTCTCAAAATTAATCCGCTGGATACCAACGTGTACAAGCGTCTTGCGCGTTTGTATCAGGAATCCGGGCGCAGCGACGAGACGGTGCGACTGCACGAAGTCTTAATCGAGCTGGATCCCAAAAATGTCAGCAATTATGTCGCGCTCGGATACGTGTATTTAAAAATGGACAAGCCGCAGGGTACAATAAAAACTCTTTCCTCCGCGCGGGATCTGAAATTGGAAAATCCGGAACTGTATTATCTTTTGGGCGTAGCCTACTCGTACGCCAATCAAGAAGATAAGGCGCTGGAGTCCTATCGCAAGGCGCTGGATCTCGGAGACCAAGGGGATCTTTTGCATTTTCGCATGGGAATTAGTTGCGAGCGGCTGGGCAAGGTAGATGAGGCCATCGCGCATTTTAAAAAAGCCATTCAAATCAATCCCAAAAATGCCGAGGTGTACAATTATTGGGGATTCCTGTGGGCGGATAAGGGGATAGAACTCGACCAGGCAATCGAGCTAATTCAAAAAGCGCTGGCTTTGGATCCCGCAAATGGCGCCTACATGGACAGTTTAGGTTGGGCTTATTTCAAAAAAGGTAACGTGGACCGTGCGCTGGCGATTCTGGAAGAGGCCGTGAAGTTGACCGCCAACGAGGCCAGCATTCGCGATCATCTCGCCCAGGTCTATTGGCAGCAGGGCGCGCAAGAAAAGGCGCTGGTAGAATGGGCGGAGGCCATCAAACTGGAACCGGGCAACAAAGAAATTGCCGAACGATTCTCCAAGGCTAAGCAGCAACAACAAAAAACTTCCCGTTGATTAGCAAAAGGAAGTCTCCATGAAAATCCATCTTTATGTAATGGAATTTCATGGTATAGTCTAGCCATGATTCGTCGGACAAAAATAAAGAACGCCATGGGTAAGGCCCTTGGGCGCAGTCGCATCATAGCCCTCCTTGGACCGCGTCAATGTGGCAAGACTACGCTGGCCAGGCAATTCGTAAGCGCAAGTTCCTTAAACTACTTCGATCTGGAAGATCCGGCAAGCGTTTCGCGCCTGGAAGCCCCCATGACGGGTCTGCAGGATCTCCATGGCTTGGTGGTTATCGACGAGATACAGCATAAGCCTGAGCTGTTTACTGTTCTGCGTGTTTTGGCGGATCGCAAACCACGTCGGGCGAAATTTTTAATTCTGGGTAGCGCCTCAGGAGAACTGCTGCGCCAATCCTCGGAATCGCTTGCCGGGCGTATCGAGATAATTTCCGTAGGGGGATTTAGTTTAGAGGAGGTGGGCGTAGCATTTCAAGCCAAGCATTGGCTTCGCGGGGGATTCCCCCTTTCTTATTTGGCTAGATCCCAGGGCAATAGTCTGGCCTGGTGTAAAAATTTTACGCAGACTTTTGTCCAACGGGATTTGCCCAGTCATGGTTTGGGTATTCTTCCGGCAACCATGATGCGCTTTTGGGCGATGCTCGCCCATTATCATGGCCAACTATGGAATGCGGCGGAAGCGGCGCGATCCTTGGGCGTGAGTGAATCCTCGGTGCGCCGCTATCTCGACGTGCTTGAGGGCGCTTTTATGATTCGTTCGCTTCAACCCTGGCATGCCAATCTCATGAAGCGTCAAGTGAAGTCGCCCAAGATATATTTTCGGGATACGGGTTTGCTTCATTATCTGCTGGGACTTCGCTCTGAAAAGGAATTGCTCTCCCATCCCAAATGCGGGGCCTCCTGGGAAGGTTATGTTGTCGAGGAAATGATCAAAGCGACTGCACCCGACGAGGTGTATTTTTGGGGCACGCACAACGGAGCAGAACTCGATTTGCTCTTGATCAAGAACGGGAAGAAAGTTGGCGTGGAGATCAAGCGCATGGATGCCCCAGGCATAACGCCTTCCATGCATATTGCGATGGAGGATCTCCAATTGGAACGTCTCATCGTTATTTACCCTGGAGCAAAAAGTTATCCTTTGAGCCCACGGATTACCGTTATGCCATTGAGCATGGTGGCCAAAAACACGGTTGTCTTTGCCTAAATGAGTGCGCGCGCGGTTCGAATTCTCTCTCCGGCTAAGATCAATTTGTTTTTGGACGTCGTTGCGCGTCGCGCGGACGGCTTTCACGAAATCAAAACTCTTTTTCAGGCCGTGAATCTTTGCGACGAATTGCGTCTCTGCCACGCTGCCCGCGGCATTCGCGTGAGCTGCGACATGCCGGATCTTCCCACGGGGCCGGAAAATCTCGTGACCAAGGCTGCCTCCATGTTTCTTGCTCACAATAAAATCCGCGGCGGTGTGGACATCGCGATTCGAAAAAAAATACCGCTTTCGGGTGGGCTGGGCGGGGGTAGCAGCAATGCTGCGTGCACGCTTTTGGCTTTGAATAAGCTCTTTGGTCGGCCTTGTGGGGATGGTAATTTAGTTGCGATGGCTGAAAAGCTCGGCTCGGATGTGGCTTTTTTTCTGCGGGGGAGGCCTTCTCTAGGCATTGGTAAGGGCAATGAAATCATTGAGTTACGAAGTTCTTTCCCGTTCTGGCTGGTTTTGGCTGGCCCAACGGCTACGCCGCCGAAACAAAAAACGGCAAGTGTCTATGCGGGCCTGAAGATTGGATTGACAAATGTGGCTCGTCCAATTACGATAACGCTCGCGGCACTAGAAACTAAGAGTGTGAAACAACTGGCCTCGAGCCTTTTTAATAGGCTTGAGGACGTGGTTTTTTTGTCTCTGCATGAAGCGAAGACGATAAAAAAGTTCATGCAGAACAATGGGGCGATCGGCGCGTTGGTTAGCGGGGCGGGCCCAACGGTGTTTGGAATTGTTTCCAGTCGGGCGGCCGGCGTGGAACTGGTGGGAAAAATCAGGCGGAGATTCGGCCCTCGGGCGTGGGCCGGCGTGGTTAGGACTTTGGCGGGGACCCCCGAAGTGGACTTTATTCCGTCGTAATCTTTACCCGGTGGTGTAACTGGTAACACAGCAGTTTTTGGTACTGCTTTTCCAGGTTCGACTCCTGGCCGGGTAGCTAGAAAACAAAACGGCCCAATGAATTGGGCAACTACACGAAGGCACGTTTGGTCAACGTAATGGGCAATAAGAAAAAATCAGAGAACGCATTGGCCTGCGTCATCCTTGCCGCGGGCGAGGGTACGCGCATGAAGTCGGCCCTGCCCAAGGTGTTGCATCGCATTGGCGGGCGCGCGTTGTTGTCGCATGTGATTGCAGCCGCTCGGGGCGCGGGTGTTGAACGCATTGTGCTGGTGGTGAGCCGCGAGCATGAGCCGATTCGCAACTTGGTTGGCGCAGATTTTGCATTCGTGATTCAAGAGCCTCGGCTTGGGACAGGGCACGCGTTGCAGCAGGCCCAGACAGCGCTGCGGGATTTTTGTGGAGACGTGATTGTTTTGTGCGGGGATGCGCCGCTCGTTACGACCGCAACAATTCGCGAGATGATTGACTTGCATCGCCGCGAGGGCAACGCGTGCACGGTGCTGACGGCCCTCGTGGATAATCCCAAGGATTATGGCCGCATCGTGCGCGATAAGGCGGGGCACGTTACGCGCATCGTGGAAGAAAAAGAAGCCAGTGCTAAAGAAAAAGAAATTTGCGAAGTGAATTCGGGCGCGTATTGCTTGAAATATCCGGCGGCCGCGGTGGCCTTGTCACGTCTTGAAAGAAAAATGGCCGGCGGGGAATTGCCGCTCACGGACATCGTGGAATCGCTCGCCAAAAGTGGCGCTAAGGTCGGGGGTTTTAGGACGGTGGACAACGCGGAAATCATGGGGATCAATTCGCGCGGCGCGTTGGCTCAGGCCGAGAGGATTTTGCAAAAGCGCATTGCCGCATTTCACATGGACAACGGTGTCGGTATCGTGGACCCGAGCAACACTTACATTGGCAGCGATGTCACTATCGGCCAGGACTCCATGATCGAGCCTTTTACGGTGATCGAGGGCTGCGTGCGGATCGGTCAAGGCTGCGTGGTGGGACCGTTCGCGCATTTGCGGGATGGGACGGTTCTGGAGGATGGCGCGGAAATAGGGAATTTTGTCGAGGTTAAAAAATCGCTGATCGGCGCCCACTCGAAGGCAAAGCATTTGTCGTATTTGGGGGACGCCACGCTGGGACAAAAAGTAAATATCGGGGCCGGTACGATCACGGCCAATTACGACGGCAAGAAAAAACATGCAACGCATATCGAGGATGGGGCCTCCATCGGCAGCAACTCGACGTTGGTGGCTCCCGTGCGCATTGGCGCTGGCGCGGTCACGGGAGCGGGTAGCGTGATCTTGAGTCAAAGGAACGTGCCCGCGGGCGCGGTGGTGGTAGGGGTTCCCGCGCGCGAGTTATCAAAGAGCCAGAGGAGGGGACAGTGAGCAAGGTCATTGCGGTGAATCGAGGGGAATCGATCGGCAAGCGGGTGCACACGCCTTTTACGTCGGCGGAGAAACCGGGGAGAATTCATACGATGAAGGAAGATCTAAAAATATTTAGCGGCAACGCCAACACGGAGCTGGCTGCGAAAATCGGAGAGTGCATTGGGGTGCCGGTCAGCAAGGCCGAGGTCACGCGCTTTAGCGACGGGGAAATCGCTGTCAAGATCAGGGAAGACGTGCGCGGTCGCGATGTCTTTGTCGTGCAGCCCACTTGCGCTCCGCCGAACGAAAACTTGATGGAGCTTCTGATTCTGATGGACGCGCTGAAACGCGCGTCGGCCTCGCGCATCACGGCCGTTGTTCCGTATTATGGTTACGCGCGGCAAGACCGCAAAGATCAGCCGCGCGTGCCCATTACAGCCAAGCTGGTCGCGAATCTCATCACGGCCTCCGGCGCGGATAGGCTGCTGACCATGGATTTGCACGCCGATCAAATTCAGGGCTTCTTTGATATTCC
>CAZOWS010000223.1:0-5200 GCA_964583365.1 uncultured Actinomycetota bacterium | reverse complement strand
CGTATCTTATTATGGGGCAAGGGATAAGGCCAGTGGGAAGTTGAGGGAAATCTTCAAGAAGAAATTGACATCCTGCCTTTTTAAACCGACAATACCCCTTCTTTTTTGCTGTAACTATCAATAGGTAAAGGAGGCATTACCAATGGCTATTCGCGTAGGTATCAACGGTTTTGGACGTATCGGGCGCAATGTTTTTCGCGCGGGATTTAGAAACAAGAATATCGAGTTCGTGGCGGTCAACGATTTGACCCCGGACACCAAGACGCTGGCCCATCTTTTGAAACACGATTCCACGTTCGGCGCTTTGAGCGCCAAGGTGGAGGCTAAAGACGGCGCAATTTTCGTGGATGGCAAGGAGCTGAAAGTTCTTGCCCACAGAAATCCGGCCGAAATCCCCTGGGGGGCACTCGGCGTGGACATCGTCATCGAGTCCACCGGTATTTTTACCGATGCGGATAAGGCCAAGGGCCATATCACCGGCGGCGCGAAAAAAGTCATTATTTCGGCGCCGGCCAAAGGCGAGGACATCACGATAGTGCTGGGCGTCAACGACGAGAAATACGATCCCGCGAAGCACAACATCGTGTCCAATGCATCCTGCACCACGAATTGCCTGGCTCCAGTAGCGAAGGTCATCAACGATAATTTCGGCATCAAGCACGGGCAAATGACGACAGTGCATTCCTACACCAACGATCAGCGCATCCTGGATTTGGTGCACTCGGATTTGCGGCGCGCGCGATCTGCGGCGGTTTCCATTATTCCGAGCTCGACCGGAGCGGCAAAGGCTATCGGATTGGTGCTACCCGAGCTGAAAGGTAAATTGGACGGTTTCGCGATGCGCGTTCCGACGCCGGATGTCTCGGTGGTAGATCTTGTCTGCGAAGTGAATAAAGAAACCACTTCCGAAGAAGTCAACGCGGTGCTCAAGCGGGAAGCCGAAGGAAAGCTCAAGGGCATTCTTGAATTTTGCGTTGAGCCATTGGTCTCCATTGATTTTAAACACAATCCGCGATCTTCGATCGTGGATGCTGCGCTCACCAAAGTCGTGGACAAAACCTCTATCAAGGTCGTCGCCTGGTACGACAACGAATGGGGCTATTCCTGCCGTTGCGTGGATTTGGCAGCCATGATGGGCAGCTCGCTTGGACAGGCCGGCAAGTCAGCAACGCCGGTAGGGGCGAAGGCATAATTTGCTGTCATCCTGAGCCGAGCGCGAAGGATCTAGTTTTTTAAAGAGATCCTTCGCTTCGCTCAGGATGACAAGTTAGACAACATGGCAAAACTCTCTCTAGAATCTCTTCCGGTTAGCGGCAAGCGCGTTCTCATTCGTGTGGATTTCAATGTCCCGTTGGATGCGAATTTGCATGTTACCGACGACACGCGTATTCGCGCGAGCCTTCCCACGATCGAATATGTCCTTAAACAAGGCGGCAAGGCGATTCTTATTTCCCATCTCGGCGATCCTAAAGGGCCGGATCCGAAATTGAAGATGGACCCTGTTGCGGCGCGACTCTCTGAATTGTTGAAAATGCCTGTGCGGAAATTGGACGATTGCATTGGCCCGGAAGTAGAGAAGGCTGTTAGCGCGATGAACCCCGGCGACGTGATATTGCTGGAGAACCCGCGCTTCCATAAAGAAGAGAAGAAAAACGACGAGGGTTTTTCGAAGTCGCTCGCGAAGCTGGCCGATGTCTATGTCAACGACGCGTTTGGCAGCGCTCATCGCGCACATGCCTCCACGGCCGGCGTTACGGCTTTTGTCGCGCAATCTGCCTCGGGTTTTTTGCTTGAAAAAGAAATCAAATTTCTCGGCGATGCGGTCTCGCATCCCGAGCGACCGTTTTTAGCGATTATCGGGGGCGCGAAGGTTTCTTCGAAGATCGGCGTGATCGAGCATTTGCTGGGCAAGGTCAACAATTTGATTATCGGGGGCGCGATGGCGTACACGTTCTTGCGCGCGCAGGGCATAGAGACTGGCAAGTCCCTCGTGGAGGAGGACAAGGTGGAATTGGCAAAAGAAATATTGGAGAAGGCCCGCGCACAAAAAGTCGGGCTGCTATTGCCCATTGACCATGTGCTCGTGAAAGAGGTGAAGAACGAGGCCCCGAGTCGTATCGCGTCGGTGAAGGACACAAAGTCCGACGAGATAGGCGTGGATATTGGGCCCGAAACCATCAAGTTGTATGCCGATACAATCGCGAAGGCGAAAACAATTGTCTGGAATGGACCGTTGGGTATTTTTGAGATGCCGAATTTTGCGCGTGGGACGTATGCTGCTGCTAGGGCTATTGCGGGTTCGGGGGCTGTTTCGGTGATAGGGGGAGGGGATTCGGTAGCTGCCGTGAATCAATCGGGGCTTGCGCCGAAGATGACGCATATTTCTACGGGCGGAGGCGCGTCGCTGGAATATTTGGAAGGAAAAGAACTGCCGGGCATTGCGGCCTTGAGCGAAGCGTATAGGGAGTCCCTCCCCTTTGTAAGGGGCAAGCGAAGCGCGCCAGAAACAATCGGTGGGGTAGCCGTAGGGCAATCTCTACCTCCCCCAACCCCTCCTTACAAAGGAGGGGGGTAAAATGCGTAAACCGATCATTGCGGCCAATTGGAAAATGCACAAGACGATCGCGGAAGCGATAGATTTTATCACGCGTCTCAAGCGCGAGGTATTTGAGATGGACGATGTGGATATTGTCGTATGCCCTTCGTTTACAGCGCTGGCGGAAGTTTCCGAGTTGCTCGGCGAGAGCAATGTCCAACTCGGCGGCCAGGATATTTATTGGGAAGAGAAGGGTGCTTTCACAGGGCAGGTGTCGCCGGGCCAGTTGAAGGACGCGGGCTGTAGCCACGTGATCATTGGCCATTCCGAGAGACGGCAGTTTTTTGGGGAAACCAACGCGACGGTTTGTAAGAAAATCAAAGCAGCGCTGACGGTTGGTTTGACGCCTATCTTTTGTGTCGGTGAAATGCTGGCCGAACGCGAAGCCAATACAACAGAAGCCGTCGTGGGCAAGCAATTTGCCGAGGGATTGGAAGGCATAAGTCGCCCGGATTTCGAAAAAATAGTGATAGCTTACGAACCCGTATGGGCCATCGGTACGGGGCGCAATGCCACGCCGCAGCAGGCGCAAGACGTGCATCATTTCATTCGGAAGCTGGCACAGGAAAAATACGGGCAAGACGCGGCGGCAGGTCTGCGCATTCAATACGGTGGGAGCGTGAAGCCCGCTAACATCGCCGAATTGATGGCGCAGGAAGATTTAGACGGTGCGTTGGTTGGCGGGTCGAGTTTGGAAGTGGATTCGTTCGTGCAACTATTGAAGTATCCGAAAACGAAAGGGTGACGCCATGTACGGAGCCGTTATAGTTGTTCATGGGATTGTAAGCATAGCGTTGATTTTGATCGTGTTGTTGCAGGCGGGGAAGGGGACCGGTATAGCCAATGTTTTTGGCGGCGCGGGTCAAACTGTATTTGGAGCTCGCACCGGAGATGTTTTGGCGACAGGCACGTCCGTGTGTGCGGGATTGTTCATGCTTACATCGCTAAGTTTAGCGATGTTGTCTTCCGACCGTTCCAGCTCCGTGATGCGCAAAAGTCGTTTGCCCATGCAAGAGGCTCCTTTAGTTCCTAGCTCGGATGCTGCTGGTTCTACCGGCGCCGCACAGCAGGCGACGATGGAGAAACTTCGCTCCATCATGTCTACCGTGAAGGATACAGCCGCAAAGGCGGTTGCGACAGCTGGCGCTACATCTCCTGCTGCTATACCTGCGCAGCCGCCAACGCCCGTGGTGCAGACCGCACCGGTTGCAGTTGCTCAACCTGCTGCGGCAGAAGCTCCGGCACAGAAGCCGGCTCAATAAAGCATTTCAAAAAAGAATGCGGCAACTCGGCGCTATCTTTTTTATTTGCGCACTGCTGAGTTCTCTCGCGGGTCTTTCGGGCTGTTCCAAGTCATCTGGGAAAAATCATGCTGCCTTGCAGTCTGGCGGTCGCATTGTTTTGGCAACTACCTCGGATCCAAAATCTTTTAACCCCATTCTCGCCAAAGAAACTTCCACCACGAACATTGTCAATTTTGTTTTCGACGGCCTGACCACTACCAATGGAGTATCTCTTGAGGTGGAGCCAGCTCTTGCAAGTGCGTGGACTATGGGAGCCTACGGCCGCGAGTGGCTGTTTCATCTGCGCGAGGACGCGCTGTGGGCGGACGGGACGCCGTTGACTGCCGACGACGTGGTCTTCACGTTCAACGACTTGATCTACAACGATTCTGTACCCAATAGCATGCGCGATATTTTTACGGTTGAGGGCAAGCGCATTGTCGTCGAACGCATCGATGCACACACCGTGAAATTCATGCTGCCGACCACGTTCGCGCCTTTCTTGCGTTCGCTCAGCACGCCGATATTGCCCAAGCATTTGCTTGAAGCCGCCGTGAAAAGTGGAAAATTTAATTCCACGTGGGGTGTGGACACACCTGTTTCCCAAATCGTCGGCACAGGACCTTTTCAACTTGCCGAGTACGTGAGTGGTCAGCGCGTGATGCTCAAACGCAATCCGCATTATTGGAAAAAAGATAAGCATGGCAAGAGCCTCCCGTATTTGGATGAGCTCTTGTTTCTTATTGTGCCGAATCAGGACGCGATATTTTTGAAATTTCAAGAGGGTGACCTGGATGTGTATGATCTGCGAGGCAATGATTATCCGTTGCTTAAGCCCAAGGAAATGGATGGTGGCTTCACGATCTATCGCACTGGCCCATCGTTCGGAAGCAGTTTTGTCGTGTTTAATTTAGATCCCGCGCATTGCTCTGCGGCGAAGCTGCGCTGGTTTTCCAACCCGCGGTTTCGTCAGGCTATTGCCCAGGCTATAGACAAGAAATCGCTGATAGATATTGTGTTCAACGGGCTGGCCGTGGAGCAGGATTCCGCGATGAGTCCGTCCGAGGGATTTTTCTATACGCAGGATGTAACGCGCTACGCGTTCAACCCGGAGAAGGCCAGGAATATTTTGGCGCAGGAAGGTTTTAAGAACGTTAGTGGCGGCAAGTTTCTGGAGGACTCTGCAGGGAATCCTGTGGAGTTCAATCTTTTTACGAACTCGGGCGTCACCGAGCGCGTGAAGATGGCGGAGATGATTCGAAAGGATCTGGAAAATATTGGGATGAACGTGCATTTGGTGGTTTTGGAATTCAACAATCTT
>CAZOWS010000222.1:0-5575 GCA_964583365.1 uncultured Actinomycetota bacterium | reverse complement strand
TTCTGCGCCAGCAAGATCAAAGTCGGGTAATTCCTCGTCCTCCGCTTCATCTTGCCGCTCTGCGCGGCCCTTGCCGACATCTTCATCCACCTCATTTTCTGTGTCGGGATTGCGGCCTTCTTTGACATTGTCTTTGCCTTCTTCTTCGGGCATATCCACGCGCACGCCGTCTTGCTGACTGGGGTCTATGCGCGTGGCGATATTGCCGTCCACACCGCGCATGATTTCGGAAATTCTGTCCCCGGCTCTGGAGCCCGGAGCGACAAAATAGACGCCATGCAGGCCGCTGGCTAAATAATCGCCATGATCATAGATATAACGAGCCAGCTCATTGAGGGCATGAGAATCCAGTGGCGATAACAGTTTTAGGACAGATGCAACGGCTTCGGCATTGAATTCATCGGTGATTTCGGTGAATTTCATCGAGCTTGCTTCGGGAAGCTTGCTCCCTCTCAATGCCTTCGCGATTTCTTTGTCGCTGGCGCTTTTCGTAATGACGCTGGCAAGCGCGTTCAAAATTCCCTTGGCGCCTTGCACGTAATAGGAATTCGCGTCCATGCCCGAGGAAATCAACTGTATCAAGACCTCTTGCATGTACTCTTTGGCATTGTCGGCAAACATCAGGGGCGCGAGCATGGCGTGCATTTCAATGTTGCCCTTTGGCACCATTTTGTCGCGTTGATCTTTTTGATGGCCCAGCTCGTGATAGCCCACCCAAGGGATTTCCTTCTTGTCGGGCAACTTACTCCGAACCACTCTAGAGAACTCCCCGTCCCAGGAACCCGCAGCATTGCTATCTTCCAGCCCAAGCCCTGGTATAACCAGCGCGGGTTTCAAGTCATCCCAACCTTTGTGATAAATGCGCACATGATCCTCAATACCGTTGGGATAAAGATCAATGTAAGGTTGTGTCTTCCCACGCGGTTCTATCAAATACATGACCCAATAGTAGCCGTACTCAACAAACACGCGGCGCAGGCGCTTGAGCCGATTTTCAATAACCGTGCTGTTGGGATAGGCCCATTCGTATTCGATTTGAATGGTCTTGATCCATTCGGCCAGAGAATCAGCGGTGATGCCGGGAAATTGCTTGGCCACTGCGATGCCTACCGCCTTCACTGCCTTCAAGATTTCCTGATCAAGATCCTCTGCATCGCGATTAGACAAAGCCCGGAAATAGTCGGGAAGAATATCCACGGTCAACAAACGTATTCGCTCTCTATCCGAGCCGCTCGCTGCAAAATCCGCAAGCGCCTTGCGCACACGATCCTTGTCGTAGTGAATCGTGAATTGACGCCGGCCAGGTTGCGCATCGGGTTGGCTGGAATCCCCACGGCGAAGTCTCTTCACGCGCACAGCTTCTTTTTCGTGTTGGACACGCACGGGATGTATCTCATGCGGAATAATTGCCACCCCCCCACCCTGTCCCTCCCCCGCGAGGGGGGAGGGTGTAGTAGCCAATGGGGCACGTTCGATCAGCATCTCCAACTCTTTTTGCAAGGCTCTCTCTTTCAATCCAATTTTGCGCTGATGCAAGGCCTCGATGATGGCGAAGAGTTCCTTGCGGTCGAATAATTCGGGATTGGGCATCCAGGCCTTCACGGCGTCTTCGATGAGCGCGCGGCCAAACGGATCGCGCCCGGAATAATCCTCCATCGGGTTGGAGGTCAACAGCACCATCACCTCATCATCCATCTCCACATCGAAAGACTCCCCGCCGTATTCCACGGTGAATCGCTTTTCCCCGCGGAATATCGGAGCCAACGCGTACAACACCTCGGCATTGGTGTTGGCCTCATCGATGAGCATGATTTTCTTTTGATGCCCGTCCCATGAGGAAAGATGCTTGCCATTGACTTTGCCCAGGCGCTGTAGGAATTCCTTAATCCCGATTTCGTAGCCGCCCTCTTTGGCATTCACGCGCAATTCGGCAAGAAGGTCGCTTGTCTTTAATTCTTCATGCGAATTGATGACGAATATCGGCAACCCCAAGGCGCGCGCCAGATTTTTTGGCGCCGTTGTCTTGGCCGTGCCCGTATCGCCAACCTCGCTAACGAGCTTGGAGGGACGCACATGCCCCTGGGCATCCTTCACGCTGCGCCAAGCCCGCAAATGCAAACCGGCAATGCGCGTGATCTCGGGTATGTAGTGAATGAATTCTCCGGCAGCGGTTTCCTCGGGCGGCAAGGCAAGTTCCTTCACGGGCCCATTACCCCATTCAATAGGCTCACCGCCGACGGAGGAGAGGAGGTTTAACTCCAGCGAGATAGCTTCCCCCCTCCTTTGTATCGCCAATCCCTTCGATAGCTGCATCCTTTGTCCCGACTGCAAAGCATTCACGTCCACGCGATAAATATTCCCGGGTGTCTTCACTATCAACTTATCTCCCCAGCGCACCAGGGCAATGCCGTTTGCCAGCCGAACAACCTCTCTGTCCTTCTCGGGCAAGCTAATTTCCACGCGATGCAATTGCCGCTCGACCTTCCCCAACTCCGCGTACAACTCGGCCATCTTGGCCGGCGAGAATCCTTGCATGTCTCCGAAGATTTCCTTGTCAAGTATTTGCCTCTGGAATCGCTCCAAATCGCTTTTGCCCGCCGTCTTCACGCCCTCATCCAAACCCGTGCCAAAAAGCAGCAGCGCGGCCTTCAAAACCCATTCCCATTCGTACTTTCGAATCTTCCCCGCAGCCGCATCTTTTTCCTTTTCGCGCTGCACTAGCTCGGCCAAGAACAACGCATCTTTGCTGCTAAAACCATATTTGTGGGAGAACCCAGACTTTCGATCGCGCACGTAGAGATGCCCCACAATGTTGCGAATCCATTGCATTTCCTTTTCCGTCACGCTCGGGTATTTGCGCCCGATCCAGCGCTTGAGCTCATCGAATGTCTGCGCCCTGCTGCCTATGCCCGTGACACCCACGGTATGAAAGCGATTCAAAAAGGCCGAGGTGAATTCCCCTTCGCCCTGCTGCGGCATAATCCCGACAATGTGAACGGTCGGTGGCAGCATGAAGCGGACGCGCTTTCCCTCATCGACCTCCAAGAATATTTCTCCGGTCAATAGGAAATCGTTCAAGAGTATGCGCACCTTTTCCGGAATCACATCCACATTGTTCAAGACTAAAAGTTTATGCTCGTCGGGATTCCATGCCTGGCCCTCCCGAACCAAGTAGCGCGCAAGGAATCCCAGCGCGTATCGCGTTTCCGCGGATAGCGTTTGCTTCTTAACGCCGTTGTCGTCCAGGAAGCGTTCGAATTCCGGGAGAAATGTGCCTTGAATATGCATGCTGCTGATTTGTGGCGAGCCCTCCAGCACATACAATTGGTAGTTCAGTTTATACGCCAGCGCCTTGGCTATGTTCAAAGGCGAAGACCCGTCTTCTCCCATCAGCATCGTGGCCGATGGCAAACCCTCGCGCTGCGTGGAGATAGAGAGCATCAGATTTTTGAGGGCCAGCATTTGGCTCGGATAATCGCTTAGGTCTTCGATGTCTTGCGCGTTGGGAATTAGCGCAGATCCAGCTTTTCCTTTGGCCACAGCGATGCCGCCCACGCGTCCTAGGGCATCGGTGGATAAATCCTTCGACCATTGATCGCGCAATGTGTCCAAAGTCTTGCCGAACACGGGCTCCACAACCTTGTTCCAAACCTCGTCGAACAATACGGGATCGCCGTATTGTGCCAAGTAATGCAACAGCAATCCCTGGAACAGCGCCTCGTTTTCGGATGCGCCGGCCGAGCGCAATTGCGCGA
Organism: uncultured Actinomycetota bacterium; assembly: GCA_964583365.1. GTDB lineage: Bacteria > Auribacterota > Ancaeobacteria > Ancaeobacterales > CAZGMX01 > CAZOWS01. Next base: position 1,820 of record CAZOWS010000222.1, on the reverse strand, counting down.
TCATTTGCGTCCAGCGTATCAGCTCGCGATTGGTGACAACGCGTTGCGCTCCGAATCGCGCGGATTCTTTGGATTCCATGGTCTTTTGAAAATCCAGCATATGCCGGTGAAAATTCACGAGGGCCTGCTTGACCTGCGGGGATAAAAGTGATCCCGTCGTCGCCCCTCCTTCGCTGTGATAGTCGATCAGCCGCGCATACTCCTCGTCGGTGAATTGATCGCTCACCCAGATTTTGTGGGCCACATGATCGATCTCCACGGGGATTTCCTCGCGCGCGGCCGTGCGATCGGCGGGGTTTTGCGCCACTATCACCTTGAAATGCGGATGACGCGGAATGTTCTGCACCACGCCATCGGCCCCAACCAATTCCAGCGTCTCGCTATGCACCAGATGAATGAGCCACGCAATGGCCTCTTTGGCCTGCGCCCCGATCGCCCCCTCGTCGAGGACCAACACGCCGCCTTCTTCGTACAAGCGTAGAAAATCAACAGCAAAATGTCCGTCGCTTGTTCTTTCTGACGTGAAAGCGTATTTCCCCGGACCCTTCTTAATGATGCGCCCGATGAAATCTGCAATGTCCACTTCCGTGTACATCGAGAAGCGCTTCGAAGGCCACCCCAATCGCTGCGCGACATCTTGCGCCATCGCCGTCTTACCGGCCCCTGGAGGGCCTTCCAGGATGACCAATGGCGTGGACTCCAATCCCAAGAGCATGGATCGCTCGGCGTGCACCAAACTGTCGAGCGGCGCCAAATACCTAACAGCCTGCGCTGCTCTCAAATCCTTATGCGCAGTAGGAATCTTGACATCGCCCATGACGAGATAGACAATGCCGCCCTCTTCGACAAAGTGCGTCTCTTTTGAATATTGCCCAACCGGAAGCTCCCCTCGCAATTCATCGCGCAGCCCCATGGAAAAAAGACTGCATCCTTCATCGCGAACGGCTCGCTCCATAAAAGCCTTATCCGCTTTGTATGCCCTCGGCGCCTGCGCCATCAAGGCATCCAGCCGATTCAAGAACCGTTGCACATCGGCAATGCTCAAGCGATCATTCTGATACCAACCGGCGCTGACCTGTTTTTTGTGCAGAGCGTCGACCTTGGCAAGATAATCCACGATCAGCGGGCTGTGAGCGGCAAGCGCTTTATGTTCGCGAACCAATAGCTCCAGGTCTTGGGCTGACCAGTCATTATCCAAGGAAATATTCATGAAGCGCGACAATTCGGCAGGACTCATGGACATCTTTTCCGCGGCATGCCCAATGGCCACGACTTGAAGATTTTCGGGCATAGTGGCGTAGAACCAATGAGCGAAGGCAAGGGCTTCTCCCCCCTCCCTTTTCCCAAAACACATCTCCCAATATTTTTCCAACTCCCCTTTCGCCTTCAACTCCTCCATCAATTCACCCACGACCTCTTTAGTCAATATCTCCGACCCAATTTCCAGCACACCTTCTTGCAACACCTTGTTGAGCAACACAGCCGTCTCGGGCGCCAGCCGATGATAATTATCCAATATCGCCACATGCCTTTTGTCAGGCTCCATACGCGCCTCGCGAATAAGCCGTAAAAGAATCCCCAACCCCATTTTCAAATTAGGCTGCCAATCGGCCAGCGCATGATCCCAAGCGCCCGAGCCCTTGGATGCAACGCCAGCCGGCACAAAATGCCCCAGCAAATGCCCCGGCCGCAGAAAATGACTCAACCCCACATAATGCACGCGTGTCCCCGAAAATTCGGAAACGATCTCCTTCACCCTCCCCACAGCATCCTCCACGCGCGACGAATACACCAACAGATGATCCTTCCCTTTCTCCAGC
>CAZOWS010000221.1:0-2634 GCA_964583365.1 uncultured Actinomycetota bacterium | reverse complement strand
ATTGCTGTTGCCGAAGCAGCAAAAGATCGTGGGACACTTATTGCACTATTGATTGATGAAATTCAGTATTTGTCAGAAAAAGAGTTGAGTGCGCTGATTATGGCAATGCACAAAATGCAGCAGCTTCAATTGCCATTGATTCTGATAGGAGCCGGCTTGCCCATTCTGACCAGACTTGCTGGAGAATCAAAGTCTTATGCCGAACGGCTTTTTGATTTTCCGGTCATAGGGCCATTGTTGCCTTCAGATGCCTACAAAGCATTACACGAACCAGTCAAAGATGCCGGCGTTGAATTCGCCGATAATGCAATCCAAGAGGTTGTTCAGTTGACGAAGGGTTATCCCTATTTCATTCAGGAATGGGGATATCAGGCATGGAACCATGCGAAAGGATCGCGGATTACCAAAGCTGATGTGAAAGAGGCCACAACAACGGTCATTAAACGGCTTGATGCTAATTTCTTTCGCGTACGTTTCGATAGGCTGACGCCAAGGGAAAAAGACTATCTTCGAGCAATGGCTTATCTGGGGCCAAGCGCGCACAGGTCCGGCGATATTGCCGAGGTTCTTGGGGTTAGGGTTAACAGCCTTGGGCCGATGCGAGCCAAGTTGATTAACAAGGGAATGATTTACAGTCCTTCGTACGGTGACATGGCCTTTACGGTCCCGCTATTTGATGAATTCATGTGTCGCGCGATTCCTGAGTTTCATCCAGCAAAAAAATAATAAGAGGTGCGTTTTTCTGGTGACCAAATTGTGTCCACGGCGCACTAAAAAAGCTTCAAATGGAATATTTCCACCAGACATATTAGACAAGAAAAAAGCTTTTATAAGATCGCTAGTCATGGTGTATTATATGGGAGAATAAAGGGTTATGAAAAGTTTTGAATCAAGTCTCCCTCCCTCTCCGAATTATTTTCGGGGGCATTTAGCATGAATAATCCCATCAAAATCGGTCTCATCCAGATGAAGCAAGGGCAGGATGTGCGCGCCAATTTCGCCACGGCGAAAGAGAGGGTGGCACAGGCCGCGCGTTCTGGGGCGCAAATGGTGTGTCTCTCGGAGCTGTTCGGCTCCCTGTATTTCTGCCAAAGCGAAGACCCCAAGTGGCGCGGGTTGGCGCAGGAAATTCCTGGACCCGCCACGGATGCGCTCGCGGCCTGGGCGAAGGAATGCGGCATCGTGTTGATCGCTTCGGTGTACGAAAAAGCGAAGAACGGATTGTACAACACGGCCGTTGTTTTCAACCCGGACGGGACATTGCTGGGAAAATATCGCAAGGTACATATTCCGGATGATTTGGAGCATTCCTACGGGGAACGGTATTATTTTGCCGATGGCGATTTAGGTTTCCCTGTGTTTCGCACGCAGTGGGGCGTTATCGGCGTTCAAGTGTGCTGGGATCAGTGGTATCCGGAAGGCGCGCGCATCATGGCCGATCAGGGGGCCCAAATCCTTTTTTATCCGACGGCGATTGGTTTTCAGGTGGCTGGTCCCGCGGACGTGAATCGCGCCGAACACGAGGCCTGGCAAATCATTCAGCGCAGTCATGCGATTGCCAACAATGTTTTTGTCGCCGCGTGCAATCGCGTGGGGCGGGAAGAGAATTTGGATTTTTGGGGCACATCCTTTGTCGCGGATCCGTTGGGGCGCATGATTGCGACGGGAGCCGAAGACAAAGAAGACATCGTGCTAGCCGATTGCGATTTGGATTTGATCCGTGAAGTGCGCCACGACTGGCCTTTCCTGGCTTGTCGCAAGACATCGATTCATAGCAAATAATGCGTCCCCTTAATGCAACCCCGCGCGAACTGGGTTTCCGAATGCCCGCGGAATGGGAGCCCCATGCGGGCACTTGGTTTTCCTGGCCCAAAGACCCCGTCACTTTTCCTAATCGCGTGCGCAAAGTCGAGCAAGTGTATTGCGAGATGATACGGAATGTGGCGGAAGGCGAGAAAGTTTTTTTGCTCGTGGACGATGACGCTACCAAGCGGCGGGCACTGCGCATGCTCTCGGAGCGCGAGGCGAATATTCAAAACGTTGTCGTGCATCTCGTGCCCACCGTGGATGTATGGATCCGTGATTACGGGCCCAATTTTTTGCTGCGCGATGGCAAGGACCTTGCCTTCAATCATTGGATGTTCAATGCCTGGGGTGGAAAATACGAAGAACTTATCCCGGACACGAATGTACCAGAAAAACTAAAGCCATTTTTGAACGCGCTCGTGTTCGAACCTGGAATCGTGATGGAAGGCGGCTCCATAGACGTCAATGGACAGGGTGTGTGCTTGACCACCCAGCAATGCTTGCTGAATAAAAACAGAAATCCGCGGCTAAATCAAAAGCAAATCGAGAAATATTTGAAGGACTACTTGAACGTGAGCGATATTGTTTGGCTGGGGGAGGGAGTTGAAGGGGACGACACAGACGGGCATGTGGACGACATAGCCCGATTTGTTGCTGCGGACACCGTTGTTTGCGCGCTGGAAGAAAATCCTAAAGACAAGAATTACAAACCTCTGCGGGAAAATCATGAAATTCTAAAGGGTCGATTCCAAACCGTTTCTCTTCCCATGCCTGGCGCCCCGATCAGGGCCCGCGGCGCTAGGTTGCCCGCTAGTTACGCCAATTTCT
>CAZOWS010000220.1:0-4893 GCA_964583365.1 uncultured Actinomycetota bacterium | reverse complement strand
GGGAAGTCTAAAAAGGTGCGTCTCCGCCCATCGTCCCGCTTAGCGTGACGACCAGAGCAGGACACTAAATTGAATGGACTCTGAAAAAGAAATTTCATAGCTTAATAAATAGGAGCCCCATATACTACCCCATATGGTTATCGTCACAAATGCTCCCAAAAGAGCTTCGATAGCAGCGGCAACCCCTACCAAGAACACGATGCGAGCTAGATAATGTTCTTGCCGCTACCCATCGTTAGGGTGTTGCTAAGAGTAATATCCTGTATGGCCTGAAGAAATAGTTCTGAGAATCCTGTCACGTCAGCAATCTCTATAGTTGTCGTGCCCGCTAGAGGGGCATCCTCCACACCCACGTCCGCAGTGCCATTCGCGTTGTTGGTCGGCGCAGTCTGTGTGGACGTATTCAAAACAATATTAAGCGGATCAATCAACAGCCTCGCACCGGCATATCCATCCTGCGCAACACCCCGCATCGTCCCGTTCCAAGTCACCGTGTCATGCGCGCTCAATTCAATAAATCCCGCGCCCCCTTCCATAGTACCGCCACTGACGTCGATGGCACCCCCACGATTTAGATCGGTGTTGCCATCCCACGCGTTGATGAGAACCGTGCCACCCTCACCCCGAAACCCATCCGCTTTAGCCTCGGTCTTACTCCCACCCAAAAGCCATGTCCCCTTCTCCGAATAAATCTCCACCTTGCCTGCCTTGCCCGTATCAAAGGCATTGGCGCTGACCAACCCCGCTTGAATAGTCTTCTCGCCGCTCAACAACACCGCTCCCGCGATTGGATTCTCGAATGTGCCGTCGGCATGCATCACGCCCGCGTTGCGAACAACACCGGAAGAAGAGACCAACTCCACCCTGCCTTCTCGCTGCCGCACGGAATCCGCTATCACGAGACCCTCTTGATTGATCGCGCGATCGAAAACCTGGGCCAATGTTTCGGCCGTCAACTGCACCTTGCCGCCCGACGCATCGACAACGCCCGACGCGGTGTTGGCGACCGCATTGGTTACGGCCGTTCCATCCGTATTTAAAATCTTCTCTTGCGTAGCTTTGTCCACAGCAACCGAAACAAGCCCATTGGGCGCCACACTAACGGTAGCCGCATCACCCGAAGCCATGGCCACCGTGCCCATCTTGGCAGTCAACGTCCCTGAATTCTCCACCGCCCCACCCAGCATCAAAAGAAATCCGTCCTCCGCGGCCAAAATCTTCCCTTGATTGCGCACCATGCCCATGGGCTCTTCTCCGTTGCGCGCAAAATAATATTGGGAAGCGAGAAAATCGGAGGACCGAATATTGAGCGAAGATGCAATCAGCGATGCGACGCGCACATCCGCCGTGGAAGCGAAATTAATGCCGGCAGGATTAACAATGATGATGCCTCCATTGGCATTCAACGCGCCTGCGATGCTGGTGCTGCCCCCAGCCATCACGCGATTCAGCGCAATGGAAGTGATAGCGGGTTGAATAAAATTGACTGTCTCGTGCATGGTGATGTCGAAACTTTGCCAATTAATGATGACTTGATCGGAGGTGACAATATTCAGTGTGTTGGCATCCAAGTTCTCGAACGATGCGGAACCGCTTTCGACTTGACCGCCTTGAGGCAGACCCAAAGATACGGAGGGATTAAGAAAACAAAACACCAGGAAGAAGACAAGGCCCTTGCCCAGTTTTGTGTTTCTCAAATAAAAAAAGAAGTTCAACAACGTCAACGGGTGTTGCATGTTCCTCCCCACCGAACGATTGTCAAACTTCTTCGTAAAACCCAGAAAAGAAGTTCTCTTTCGTTCAGTTTCGGTAGCCTGGCGATCCCTTGCAGGACCCATGGCTTTGCGCCACCGCCTTACGACGGTTTAGCCTTTATCGTTCTGAACCAAACCAAAAATTCCGCTACAAAGATCAGGACATCATTCCAATTACAGCTTATATAATACACTAAACATCAAGTAATTGCAATAGTAATATGAATGTTTTACTTGATACTTTCTTGGGATGCCATGTGTACAATAATGTACAGCTGGGCAAGGGGTTATAGCTCTCTCTTTTAAGCTAGGGGCTCTTGTCGACTTTAGAAATGTTCTTGGGCTCTTGAAACTTCTGGCCAAAAGGAAGCTGTGTATTGAGCGCGAAATGCAACCGTGTTTCCACTCCATCCTCGGGAATATCACCCACGGGAACGCCCCAATCGATCTGGGCATTGGCAAAATCTCTCAAATTCACTCGAAGTCCACCGCCTACCCCTATCAGTCTCCGGCTCGCGCTTTGATTCACTCCCGGATTGCGTAAATATGTCTTCGCGACATCCACAAACCCGACAAGCTGCAGGGCATCCCAAAACGTTTGATCGCGTCCGGGGATTTTATAATCCTTCGGTATTAGATAGGGCGGAACGCGCCACTCGATGCCCGTCAAAAAACCATAATCGCCCAAAGAATCTCCCTCTCCATACCCACGCACGGTGTCGTATCCACCGGCTTGAAATTGTTCGGATGACACCAACCGGTACTTCGTGAGCTGCGTCTCGAAGCGCGGTATAAGCATGGAATCAAAAAAGAAACGCTGCACGCGGCTAATTTCCAAATTCTCTATTAAAAACTGCCCACCCGTTCCTGCCTTGTTGGATCTGCTATCCGCCTTCACGTTCCCTCCTAGAAAACCGGAGAGACCGAAAGCCAGATCGCCTTTGAACGAGGTATTGCCCCAGGGATCACGCACGCTCGCGCTCGGACCAAAATGAATCACGCGCAAATGATCACGCGATATATCCAAACCATCCAGCGTGGACCAAATTTCTTTCATATCAAAACCCGCGTCGAAGTCCAGTGACCAAATTGGCGTGTCGACGATGGGCTGCGCATAGCCCACGCCCCAAACGTTTGCGCCACCCTTCACGTTGAGCGGGCGCAATTCTTTGCCCAGCTCCACGTCGGCATGCGAATACGAAAAGGTCAGTCTCCCGCCGCGCGGCCTCAGCGGATAAACATAATTAAAAGCCTCGGCCAGAAAATCGCCATGCTCGGAGATTTTAACCAGCCCAAAAAGCATGTCGTCTCGGCCCAGCACATTGTTGTGTCGGAATTCCATACCCTGTCGTATGCGCCCCGAAAGGCGCGTGCCATGATTGTCCAGGACATAGGTAAAATGTATAGGCAGTCGCGTCTTGATGTGGAACGACACGTCCGTGGCGCCAGGCTCCGTGCCCTGCGCGAGAACAGCCTGCACGAGGCGATCGGGGTTGCCATTCAACGCGGCGGCATTCTGCTCAATGTCCGAATACCGGAGCACATCCCCCGGTTTCAGGGTCAGGTACTGCATGAGCCACGGGGTATTGAACGCGTTGTTATCGGCAAGGCTGAGCTTGCCAATCTTACCTTCGACAACAGAAATGACGAGCATTTGTCCGACTATCCGTTGCGCTGGCAAATACGCGTTCGATGTGACAAATCCTTTCAGGCGATAATACTGCGTGATCTTGGTCGTGACTTCCTCGGCCTTTCGCAGCGTAAGGATTTGACCTTCGTATGGGAAGACAATTGCGCGAATATCCTTCTTGAGCACGCTACGAACCCCTTCCACGCGAATTCTTTTGACAAAGTATTCAACTTGGGGTGCTTTCGGCGCAGCGGGCAAGCCTTCTTTTGGTTGTTCGATCACGGGCGCCGCGCGTTGAGGGAGCGGTCGCGGCGCTGTCTTCCGTTCAAAAGCGCCCAACTCGGATCCGATTTTACTCTCAGGAGAAATTTCAGCGAGCGCGCTTTGGGCAACGAGCGCAAGACCGAAAAAAATCAAAAGTATCCTAAGAAATGCCCTTTGTCGTTGCATCGGACTTCATGATATTCTGCTGGAATCATGCGCGCTATAAAAAAATGGATAGCACTATTTTTTTTCGCAAGCCTGGCAATTCCCGCGTTCGCAAAAATCACCCCCGATCCGTCCGAACTTTCCAGCATCATCGAACGCTTTTTTTTGGCCATTCCCAAAAGCAGCACACGCTACCAACCCGTTGCGCTGTTGGTCCCTCATGGCAATATCAAATACAGCGGCCAAATCGCAGCGGTCGCTTATTACGAAGCTAAAAAATGGAAGTACGACGCGATAATCCTGGTGGGCCCCTCGCATCAGAACCGTATAGCGGTGGCTTCCATTTATCCGAGCGGCAGCTTTCAAACGCCGCTCGGGGACATACCCATCGCGGAGGATTTAGCAAAAAAAATATCCGAGCAATTGCCGGACGCGCATTTTGATCCGAAGGACTACAGAGGGGAAAACTCGCTGGAAGTTCAATTCCCTTTTTTGCTGAAATGTTTTGATAAACCCAAGGTGGTCCCCATCTTGATGGGTCCGGCAGATGCATCCGTGACAAGCCGGGTCGCGGAAGCTATTGCGGAGGCAAGCCAGGGTAAAAAAGTGCTGTTGATAGCAAGTTCCGACATGAGCCATGCCCCCAACGCCTCCGATGCAACGACAGTAGACACGAACAGTCTGGGCGTAGTGCGTCTGTTCGAGCCAGAGCTTCTTGCCGGTTATTCGCAGTTCGTTTTAGATTCCGGTATAAAAAATTTGACCGCGTTGTTCTGCGGAGATGCAGCCCTGGCCACTGTCATGCGCGCAGCGCGCCTGATGCAGGCGAACGAATGCAAGGTTCTAGCCTACGCGAATAGCGCCGAGGTCACGCGTGACAAAAGTAGCGTCGTGGGATTTGGCGCGGCGGTTTTTTTCAACAACCCTGAGGCCCCCAACGCAACCATCAACAACACCGAGGTTTTTCTCCGGGACATCAACGGCCAAAATCAAATGTTATCCCTCGCGCGCGACGCTATACAGACGTTCGCGGCCGGAGAAAAGCTCGAGCATTTTACGATAGACAATCCCGAATTCTTT
>CAZOWS010000219.1:0-5269 GCA_964583365.1 uncultured Actinomycetota bacterium | reverse complement strand
ATCCCACCGAGTCGCGCGTCGAAGGCCCGTTCGGGGATCATACCGGATATTATTCTTTGGAAGACAAGTACCCTGTGTTTCACGTGACTTGCGTCACGCAGAGGCGAGATCCTATTTATCCTCACACGATCGTGGGGCGGCCTCCGATGGAAGACGGGTATTTGGGCAAGGCCGTGGAAAGGATTTTTATGCCGCTTGTGCAAAATCTTTTCCCCGAGATCGTGGACATAAATTTGCCAGTAGAAGGAATATTCCACAACGTGGTGATTGTCTCCATCAAAAAGCGTTACCCGTATCATGCGCGCAAGATCGCGCACAGCCTTTGGGGCATGGGGCAATTGATGTTTTCTAAAATGATCGCCGTGTTCGATGCGGACGTGAACATTCAGGATCCAGGTGAAGTGCTTTGGCTATTGGGCAATAACATCGATCCTAAACGCGACATCTTTTTCACGGACGGACCCGTGGATGCCCTCAATCACGCCTCCGACATGCCAAATTTTGGTTCCAAAATGGGCATAGACGCCACGGCCAAATGGAAAGAAGAGGGTTTTAATCGCCCTTGGCCGCCGCTGATCACGATGGATAAAGCCGTGAAAGATAAAATTGATGCCATGTTTCCGAACATAAATGTCATCCTGAGCCCAAAGGGCGAAGGATCTAGTTTGGTAGCAAAAGTGATCCAATGACAGCCCCCAAAAAAATCGTCGTCTGCGTCACCGGCGCCAGCGGCTCCCTCTACGCCAAGCGCTTGCTCGACCGATTGAACGGCCATGATGTCTCGATGGTGGTCAGCGCCGCGGCGGAATTGGTTGCGAAAGAAGAAGGTCCTTTCGATTACGCTCCTTATCCGTATCGCCGTTACGGCATACGGGATTTTGAAGCGCCTTTCGCGAGCGGATCCAATAAATTTGATGGCTGCGTGATTGTCCCCTGCAGCATGGGAACGCTGGGCCGTATCGCTGCGGGGACTTCGGATAATCTCGTCGCGCGCGCGGCCGATGTTTTTTTAAAAGAGCGCCGCAAGTTGATTCTTGTCCCGCGCGAAACGCCGCTTTCGCTTATCCATTTGCGGAACATGGAGACATTAACCCAAGCCGGCGCCATTATTATGCCCGCTATGCCTTCCTTTTACAGCCGTCCCCGCAGCATCGAGGAATTGGTAGATACGGTTGTGGCCCGCATCCTCGATCATCTGGGCGTGGACAATAATCTCGCAACCCGCTGGCGGGAGTTGGAAAATCTGATAGAGAATGAGTGAGTTGGTTCCAGCCCCCGATTCGCCCCAGCCTTAAGAAAGGAACAACGCCATGAGTGAAAAATCGTCAACTGATTCTCAGGGCAAGATAATCGTGTTCGGCGCCAAGCAGATTCGCCGCGATTGGGTGGATGAGCAGTGGTATTTCTCTGTCGTGGACATTGTAGCCGCTCTGACCGACAGTGATAATCCCCGTGATTACTGGTATCGCATGAAACAGCGAGAGCAGGAAACCAGTGGAATCGAGTTGTCGACACTTTGTCGACAACTGAAGTTAAAATCTTCTGATGGAAAGACTTACAAGACAGATTGTGTTAACACCGAAGCCGCTTTTCGCATCATCCAGTCGATTCCCAGCCCCAAGGCCGAGCCGTTCAAACGCTGGTTGGCGCAAGTCGGCTACGAGCGCGTGCAGGAGATCGAGAATCCTGAACTCGCGCAAAGCCGCATGCGCGAACTTTACAAGCAGAAGGGCTACCCATCCGACTGGATCGAGAAGCGCGTTCGATCCATCGCCATCCGCGACCAACTAACCGATGAGTGGAAGCAACGCGGAGTCGAAGAACAGCGCGACTACTCCATTCTCACTGCCGAAATCTCCAAGGCTACGTTCGGGATTACGCCCTCGGAATATAAGCAACTCAAGGGTCTCAAACGTGAAAATTTGCGCGATCACATGACTGACCTGGAATTGATTTTCACCATGCTCGGTGAAGCCGCGACTACTGAAATCGCGCGCAATAAAGATGCGCAGGGCTTTAACCAGAATCGGATTGCCGCGCGTGAAGGCGGTTCGGTCGCCGGCAACGCCCGCCAACAACTGGAATCCAAATCCGGCAAGAAAGTTATCACGCGTCAAAATTATCTTACGGATAAACCCAAACCGGCATTGTCACGTCCAGTTGAAAATAAGTGACCGTGCATGGTAGAGAAAATGCACCTGATATTAATTGGTTCGTCATTACGGAGGCTGGGCGGCGTTGGGCGATGCAAAGCGATCCGAGCCCAGAAGATCCCGAGGGATACCTGATAACATTGAAGAAACTGGTGCCAAACATAGACACGGTAATTTCGCAATATATAGAAGAAGCCCTTATACCCTATGATAGGCAAGCGTTCTTTGCTGCAGCTGTTATGGTTGGGCAGCCAGTGAAAAGGTAATCTATCTTCTAATGGCAGATATGAAGGCGCAGATCGCCATCTCTTGTCTCTGCAGGATGCGATAAGAGTTCAGAGGAATGATGCTTTTCATCCGGAGGTTGGCAATGTGATACCAGAAACCATCCGCCTTTCCATGGCGGCGTTTTCATTCGCTTGAAAAAAAATCCATGATTTGGCGGATTGGTTCAAGACAAATCAGTTTTGAAATGACGTTACCGTGGCGATATAGATTACCCAATTGATGGCGGCCAATAGAAATGATACTAAACAAATACTTCCGCCTCGTCGTCTTTCCGCACACGGTTTTTGCCCTGCCTTTCGCGCTCATTTCTTTGTTGGTAGCTGTCGGTGGGTTTCCGTCCTTGCGCGTGATAATGCTGGTGCTCTTGTGTATGGTTTGCGCGCGCAACAGCGCGATGGCCTTCAATCGTTTGGTGGACCGCCGCTACGATGCCATTAATCCACGGACGTCCCAACGTCCCTTGCCCGCGAAGGAACTCACGCCGATGGGTGTCGCCATCTTCATTGCCGTTAATTCCATGATTTTTATCGCTGCGACCTACGGGATCAATCGCCTGGCCTTTCTCCTTTCCCCAGGGGCCTTGGGGCTGATTTTCTTTTATTCCTTCACCAAGCGTTTTACGTGGTTTTCGCATCTGGTACTCGGATTGTGCCTGGCTATAGCTCCTGTGGGGGCTTGGATTGCTGCCACGGGTAAAATCGGCGCGCCGAGTCTACTTTTGGCGGGGGCCGTTGCTTTGTGGGTCACGGGATTCGACATTCTGTATTCTTTGCAGGATCGGGATTTCGACCGGTCGGCGGGCTTGTTTTCATTGCCCGCGCGATGGGGGACGCGCGCTTCCCTTTGGACTTCCCGCGCGCTGCATGCAGGGTTCGTCGCCTTGTTGTGGGTGTTCGGCGCGGCGACTCACCTTTCCACCTTGTATTTTTGCGGCCTGGCGGGCATTGCTGTTTTAATGTCCGTCCAACATTTTCTTGTCAGGAAGGGTGATCTTAGTAGAATGGGGATGGCTTTTTTCACGGTGAACGGGTGGGTGAGCGTGAGTTTGCTGGTTCTGGTTGCGTTGGACGTTTTGCCTAAACATTAGAGGTTGCTGAGATCATGACCGTTGTGCGACACAATTCTACCGTACCGCGCACGCGCGTAGGCGCGGTGCCGTATTTGAACGCTATTCCGCTCGTGTACGGATTGGAAGATCGCGTGCAGTTTTTCCCTCCGGCTCGATTGAGCGATGAATTCGACGCGGGCCGCGTGGACGTGGGGCTTTTGCCTGTCGTGGAATATTTCAAGGGCGAGGACAGGCTGCTGTTGCCTGGGATCGCGATTGGATGCGCTGGTCCCGTTCGAAGCGTGATGCTTTTTATGAACAAGCCGCTGAAACAGCTGCGCACGATAGGCGTGGATAAGCGCTCGCGCACGTCGGCAATGCTGCTGCGCGTAATATTGGAAATTCACCACAAGTTGCAGCCAAGCTACGTGGAAATAGACCCCGAGAAGGAAATCCAACGCGAGGCTTTTGATGCGGTGCTGATTATCGGCGATCAGGCCTTGCGCTACGCAACCAATCAGGAGACCCTGGATCTCGGGGAAGAATGGATGCGATGGACGGGGCTCCCGTTTGTCTTCGCGTGCTGGCAGATGCGCCGCGGGTTTTCCGATGCGAGTACTGCTAGGCTTTTGGAAGAAGCGGCCCTAGCGGGCAGGAATAAAATCGATGTCATTGCTTCGCTGGTCCCAGGATTGGATCCTGTTTTTGTGCGTGAGTACCTAACGAAAAATCTTTGCTACGATTTGGGAGAGGATCAGGAACACGCTATCGAATTGTTCGTGCGTTTTTTAGCCCAATTGGGCGCGCCCGTCCGAGAGAGGAAAATTGAATACTTCGACCGACACAATATTGGAAAAGGCCTTATCCGGCTCGCGCCTTAGTTTGCAAGACGGCTTGGCGTTGTGCGAGGAGACGGATGTTCTAAAGCTTGGGCAGGCCGCGCATCAACTGCGCCTGCAAAAGACCGATCCCTCTATCGGGACCTATATCATTGACCGCAACGTCAATTACACCAACGTCTGCGTGCTCACCTGCGACTTCTGCGCATTTTACCGCATCGAGCAGGACGAAGACAGTTATGTGCTGAGTCGTGAGGAATTGGATAAAAAGATAGAAGAAACCAAGGCGCAGCACGGCACGCAAATATTACTGCAAGGGGGATTGCACCCGAAACTCAAACTGGATTTCTACGTGGACATGCTGCGCTATCTGAAGGCCAAGCATAGCATCTATTTACACGCGTTCTCGCCGCCCGAGATAAAACACTTCGCCAAATTAAACAAAATGTCGTTTCGCGAAGTATTGACCGCGTTGCATGCGGCGGGTTTGGACAGCCTCCCAGGCGGCGGCGCAGAAATTCTCGTGGATCGCGTGCGCAATCACATCAGCCCTGGAAAATGCAGCAGCGCCGAGTGGCTGGGGGTGATGGAGGACGCGCACGCGGTGGGCATGAAAACCACCGCGACGATGATGTTCGGTCATGTCGAAACCAATGAAGATCGTATCGAGCATTTGTTGCGCCTGCGCGAGTTGCAAGATCGAACGGGCGGATTCGTGGCGTTTATTCCCTGGACGTATCAGTTCAAGCAGCATCCCCCCCACCCTGCCCTCCCCCTCGAGGGGGGAGGGGAAGAAGGATTAGGATTTATCGAATTCCGGCGCGATGGCAAAGAAACGCGCCGTACGAATCGAATGGCCGGCGTGCAAATGGTCGGTGCTTTTGAATATTTGCGCATGCTCGCGATCAGTCGGCTCATGTTGGATAATTTTGCCAACGTGC
>CAZOWS010000218.1:0-4282 GCA_964583365.1 uncultured Actinomycetota bacterium | reverse complement strand
TAGTTTTTGCATTTGCATTAGCTTTTTGTGACAGAATTCAATAGGAGGCAATCATGAAAAAGAAAAGCGCGTATCTCTCGGGCAAGAAAATCGCGCCAACCCCTATCTGCAAGGGGATATCTCTGGTGGATTTGGTGGACGAATCTTTTCTGGCGTACAACGGTGGGCGGCTGAAAGAGGCCTGCCAGTTGTTTACGAATCAAATGCTGCAGGACGATGTAACGATAGGCATGAGTCTCACCGGGGCTTTGACGCCGGCCGGTTTGGGCAAGGCCGCAATCATCCCTCTAATCCAGAACGGCTTCGTGGACTGGATTGTCTCCACGGGGGCCAACCTGTATCACGACATGCATTTCGGATTGGGTATGGATCTGCACGTGGGGACCCCGTTTGCGGACGACGTGAAACTCAAAAAAGAAAACATCATTCGTATCTACGACATCTTTTTCGATTTTGACGTCCTTCTCAACACCGATGCATTCATTTATACGGTGATCACGGGTCTGGAATTTCAGCGCGAGATGGGGACTGCAGAATTTCATCATTTGATGGGCAAATACGTGCACGAGCGGGAAAAATTACTAGGCATAGGCACATCCAGTGTCCTCTCGGCCGCCTATCAGGCGGGTGTCCCATGTTTTACTTCTTCGCCCGGCGATAGCTCGATCGGCATGAATATCGCCGCCAAGGCAATGGAGGGGAACAAACTAAAACTGGATGTCTCGCTGGATGTCAACGAATCCACCTCTATTGTCTACGATGCAAAAAAGAACGGGCGGCGCAGCGGTGTGCTGATTTTTGGCGGCGGCTCGCCGAAGAATTTTATGCTGCAAACCGAGCCCCAGATTCAAGAAGTTTTGATGATCGAGGAAAAGGGTCACGATTTTTTTATTCAATTTACCGATGCGCGGCCTGATACGGGCGGTCTCTCGGGTGCGACGCCCGGGGAAGCCGTGAGCTGGGGGAAAATTGACCCCGAGAAACTCGTGGACACGGTCGTTTGCTATGCGGATACGACCATCGCGATGCCGATACTGACGGCCTACGCACTTGCCAAGCATGAACCACGCCCGCTGAAGAGGTTATTCGACAAGCGAGAGAAGTTTCTCGCGCGTTTGAAAAAAGATTATTTTACGATTTCCAAGCGCCAGGCGGCGAAAAAGGAAAAAGAGCAGGCACATCTCGCGGCTGCCGAGCATAAGGCGTAAAACGGTGTGGAAAAACGCGAAGTCAGCGCCGTTCTTGAAGAAATTGGTATCCTGCTCGAAATAAAAGGCGAGAACGTTTTTAAGTGCCGCGCCTACAGCAATGCGGCGCGCACCATAGAGGGCCTGCAGGAAGACTTGCAGGCCCTCGTTGCGTCTGGCCGCATTCTCGAATTGCCGGGCATTGGTTCTGCCTTAGCCGAAAAAATCACGACGCTGGTTCAAACCGGTCGTCTCCCGTATTACGAAGATCTCAAGTCCTCCGTTCCTCCGGGTTTGCTCGAAATAATGAAAATTCAGGGCGTTGGCCCAAAAAAAGTCAAAGTCCTGTACGAAAAGCTAGGGATCGAATCGGTGTACGAGCTCGAGAAGGCCTGCAAAAGAAATAAACTATTGGACGTGGAGGGTTTCGGCGCCAAGACTCAGGACAATATTCTTAAGGGCATCACGACTTTTAAGAAAAATCTCGGGCAATTCCGAATCGATGTTGCGAGTGCTGAGGCCGAGCGCGTGGTGGAGGAGATCAAGAAGGAAAAAGGCGTGACGCGCGTCATGGTCGCGGGCAGCGTTCGCCGTCGCAAGGAAATCGCGCGCGACGTCGACATACTGGTGAGCAGCGACACGCCCGAAGCGGTCATGGCACGCTTTGTTGCGATTGCGGGTGTAGAACGTGTTCTGGCTCATGGTCCGACGAAGAGCTCGGTGCTCTTAGCAAGCGGCATACAGGCTGATTTGCGCGTGGTCGAGGACGTGGCGTTTCCTTTCGCGCTACATTATTTCACGGGTAGCAAAGAACACAATATCGCGATGCGGGCCCGCGCGCAGGATCAAGGCATGAAGCTCAACGAGTACGGGCTTTTCATGATTGGCAAGGGGAAGGAAAAAGAAAAACCCGTACGATGCAAAGACGAGGCAGAACTATTTAAACGGCTCGGACTGGATTTTATCGAACCCGAGTTGCGCGAGGCCGGCGGCGAGATGCTCGCTGCAGAAAATCATAGTTTGCCCCGGCTTCTAAATGAAAAAACTTTGCGCGGAATATTTCACGTGCATTCACTCTACAGCGATGGGAAGGCAAGTATCGCCGATATGGTGGGTCGTGCGCAGGAGTTGGGGCATGAATACATTGGCATGAGCGATCACAGCCCTTACGCTGTCTATGCCAACGGGCTTAATACGGAACGTCTGAAGCAGCAGCAAGCGGAGATTGATTCCGTGGCCAAGTATTTCCGAAAAATAAAAATTTGGAAAGGCTCCGAGGTGGACATTCTCCCCGATGGCAGTCTCGACTACGACGACAAAACGCTGAGTGGTTTGGATTTTGTCATCGCCTCGGTGCACAGCAATTTTCAAATGAGCGAGAAAGATCAGACGGCTCGTCTGATCAGGGCAATCCAAAACAAACATACGACCATTCTCGGCCATCCCACGGGCCGTCTTGTTTTAGCTCGCGAGGGCTACGCCGTGAATTTGCGCGACGTGATACAGGCGGCTGCGGATTACGGCAAAATCATCGAGTTGAACGCGAGTCCGCATCGCCTGGATCTGGACTGGCATATGTGCCGCTACGCCAAGGAAAAGGGAGTTCTGCTGAGTATCAATCCGGACGCGCATGATATCGAGGGCTTATCCGACACGCAATTTGGGGTTGGCATTGCCCGCAAAGGCTGGCTCGAGCCAGCGGATGTGTTCAACACGCAGTCGCTAGAAGCGGTCTCGAAGAGGTTAGGGAAATGATGTTTGCGGGTACTCCTACACCCCCACCCCGGCCCTCCCCCGTCAAGGGGGAGGGTGCAAATCTTAGGGAGCGCGCCGCTAAGATAGCCGCTATTTTGCAGAAGACTTATCCGGACGCTAAATGTTCGCTAACTTTTTCTGATCCGCTGCAATTGCTCGTCGCCACGATTCTCTCGGCCCAATGCACCGACGAGCGCGTGAACATTGTCACCAAGACCTTGTTTAAAAAATACAACACCGCGCGCGATTATGCCGAGGCGCCGCTAGCCCAATTGGAAGAAATCATTCGCAGCACGGGTTTTTACCACAACAAGGCGCGCAACATTCAGCGATGCGCGCAGGGGCTGGTCGAGCGGCATGGGGGCAAAGTTCCTTCGACATTGGAAGAGCTCGTGGAATTGGCCGGCGTGGGTCGCAAGACGGCGAACGTTGTCTTGGGCAATGCGTTTAATACGCCCGGTATTACCGTGGACACGCATATCTCGCGTCTTTCGCAGCGCATGAAGCTGACGAAAAACACGGACCCTGTCAAAATCGAATTCGATTTGAACGCACTCGTCCCGCAGAAAGACTGGACGAATTTCTGTCACTGGATGATATCGTTGGGTCGCAAGGTATGCTCTGCGCGCAAGCCTCAATGTGGAGTTTGCCCGGTGGGCGACTATTGTCCGTCGAAAGGGAGGGTCTGAGCATGTCTAAGAGAGCAATCATGATGTCATTTTTGGGATTATTTCTGATCGTTGCGCTCTGCGGAGCGAAAAAGCAAGCGGGCACCTTGGTGGATATTCAGGCTGTTACCAAGATTAGGAGGACCGGGTTGACCTTTTTTGAGGGATCCGGAACCCGCATCGCTCCAGGCATTGAGGTCAGATTCAAGGTGTCCGGCAAAGGGATGGTCACCTTGCCGATACTCTCGGTCACTTTCTACGATCGCGACAAAAAACTCGTGGAGAAAATCGAAAACTATTGGATTAAAAAAGGCGTAAAGCTCGTGCAGAGCAGTGACCATCGCTTCAAGGCCAATCAAACGCAATGGGTGATGTTTCCGTATCGCAACGAATTGAAATTCGCGTACACCCTCGTGGTCGCCGGCGAAGGAAAGAATCTCAGCGCGAGTGTGACACCCGGCACGGCGAAGCCCGAGGATTTTGATTTTCAGGATAAGTAGGTATGTCGGTCACGCGGCAAGGCTTTCGGAGTCCCTTCGCTGCTCCCGCCTCCGCGCGTACCCCATTGGCGAATGCGGCTCATGGACCTCCATAGACACTCTGTAATAAGCCTTTCTTTGGCATCTAACGACAACTCGGCTATAATTGCCGCCGTCTCCATTCGCCGCATTC
>CAZOWS010000217.1:0-3726 GCA_964583365.1 uncultured Actinomycetota bacterium | reverse complement strand
TATTTTTTGTGATAGGAAGAGCCGCATGGGATAGCGCAATGGCACATTCGGGCGACTACAGACACTAACGTTAATGTAAGGATGACGTCATATACGACTTTGACGTAACCGTGCATTTCAGTGATGGGTCAATGCTACAGGATGATCAGGCGGCTTGTTCAACCAGGGCTCCGGAATCCACGTGCACGGCCGATGAAACCACGCGCGGCGCGATGGTTTGGAACTCACGTTTATTCTTACCCAGTTTGACAAGCGCCCGCTGATTCGTGATGATTTTATCGCTTACCTTTTTGTCGAGGCGGAAAACGTAGCCGATGCCCGGCTGGAACCGCACGGTTACTGTCAAATCGCCCGGCTTAGCGCTTCCGCTGGGCAAACCAATATCCCCGTACGCTGTAGAACAATGATAAAAATCCGCGGCGGCTTGAGGAATATGGAAGCGGAATTCTTGCAGAACCGCGCGTGAGCCGTCTTCTCTAATAACCCACAACGGCTCTTCGGGATTCTCCCTATCGAAGATCATGTTCAATAAGCGCCTCCACTTAAGTTTGGGTAGCATCGCGCTATCTTCTTTCAAACTCAACCGGCACTCCTCATCCAAGTATCCGGGACTATCCTTCAACTTTCCATAATCACGCTTTGCATCCAGCAACCACAGTGACTCCACGGGTTTTCGCTTAAGAAATCGCTTCTCGACATCAAAGACATAGCCCATGCTACGCGCAAAACGCAGCTCGACATTGACATCCCCTGTCTCCCATGCCCCGCTGAACATGAATGTAGTTCCAAGCTCATTCTCGTAGGTGAAGAAATAATTCCGCACCTTCTTCGCGATATATTTAAAACCACGCACAATACCGAGCATTCCATCCCCTCGCAAGAATGTCAGACCAGCAGCGGGATTTTTTAGATCCAGCAGAAAACGCAGCGCGGCCTCCGCTCTTAGCCTCGAGACAAAATGGCCGGGTTCCTCCAGCGAGCGCTCAAAGTCTTTCGCCCAAAACTCTGGGATTTGCCCCAAGGGCGCATAATGCGCGTCGCTGTCGATGAAGTTGGCGCGCAGAACAGGTTTTCTCCCCCGCGCAGTTTTCTGTGTTTCAAATACATAGCCGATGCCCGGCGCGTAATTAATCTGGACAAGGACATTCCCGCGTTTTTTGCCGCAATGAAACTGCACTATTCCGCGCGATGAGGAACAAGTATAAAAAGAGGGACCCGCATTGCGGACAAAAAATCGAAGGCCAGTCAGCGGCGCCGACTCTCCGGCTGTTCCTTCCACAATCAAGGGGCTGGTCGTATCTTTTTGTTCCAACATCAACCGTAACACGGTTTGCCAGCGCGCGCTTTTCACCAAGTCCTTTGTGTCCAGCATCGAACGCTTGAAATCGCTCAGCCAATACAGAGGAATTTTGTTCAGTTTCACGTAGTCGCCATTCTGATTGATCGTGCGCGCTGTGTAAAACGGCTCCGACCCCGGGACTATTTTCTCTGTCTCGAAAACATAGCCTATCCCATGTGCGTAACGAACCTGCACGGTTAAATCGCCGAGCTTGGGCGTTCCGCTCGATAGTTTCACGTGGCCTCGCGCCATTTCCCTGTCAAAAAATAATGCCCCAGCAGAAGGCAGTTTAAAACTAAACGCTAAAAGAGGAACGCCTTTATAAAGTAATAACTCTGTAGGATCTTTTTGTTGGAATATAGCTGCGATATGGTCTCTTCCTTCCCTCGGCGAGAGGAAGAGAGACGCGCTTGTCATCTTGTCCCCAAGCCATTGCTTCAGATCGCCTTGAAATCGTTCCTGAGATTCCAAATATATATTCACCTTCTGAAGAACTTGCAGCACAAGCTGCCGATCATGCCCGTAGAGCTGGCCAACTTTTTCCATTGTCAGGCGACCTTCGATGCGCGGGGTTTGAAAAAGACCTTTATACAACAATGCCATCGCGAAATACTTGACTTTTATTCCTGATTCTCGCGCTAGTTCAGACAAAATTTGCTCCACGCGAGCATCCTCTAGGAACCAGGCTGATTGGGTCTCCGGGGCAATCGATTTCGGTTGAGCTTGAGTTGTCCACCCTCTGCCCTTTATGCTTACGTCCTTTTCAAAAAGAACCTTCATAAGCCGGTGATGGGCTTGATCCCATAATTCCAGGGGAGCGCGATAGCTGTCCAAGAGCGCGAACAGAGACTTTCCCGAATATTTCATGGTTTTCTGGAATTCTGAGGAGCTCCACTGCTCGATGGGTTTGCCTATCCGCTGCGACATGTGCGCGAGCAATGCGCGCTGCACAGCAAAAGGAACCTCGGCCCATAATACCCGAGGACGCTTCATCACGTTTTCCCAGCTATCTTCATCGGCCAGCTTGTGCTCTCGGAGTTCAGCGCGAAGTCTTTTCAATCTATTGGCGTCGTCTCCATAGGATTGGAGTATTTCACGAATGGTTATCCCTCCGAGAGACCATATCGCCTTGCCAAAATCTGCTACAACGAGTTCCTCCGCGGGCTTTCCCACGGATTTGGCCAGATTTTCAACTAGCAAAAGCTTCGTTCGCGTGGGCACCTCCTCCCATGGGACCGGATAACCGGTTTTGCGCGCGCGTTTCACGTCCTGCAAATTCCACGTCAATATTCCCAAGTCGGCTTTGAGTTTTAACAGGGCCCTGGCAGAGCTTGGTTCTTTGGCAACCTTGAGAAGGGCGGCCATTTTCGTGCCCCCCAATAGTTTCAGGGGTGTCTCAAAATTCGCAGTGGTTAACTCCCCCGCGCTTTTGCCCAACTCTTTTGCCGCGGCAAGAACAATATCCCGAATCGTGGTGAGAGAGAGCTCAGCCCATGCGATACGCCTTCCTTTTCGCGCTCTCTCGATCCATACTTCGGGAGAAATTTTCTGCCACACGGACATCGCCCAGCCGCAACCTTTTTGCGTCCCGGTCATGTGGGCCCATATTTCGCGACTTAAGACCCGCATTCTCTCGGATGCCCTCGGGTCGCAAAGGAGTTTCACGTGCTCGTCCATGGCATGCCACCCGCCCTGAGGATCGTACTCGTTTACGACAATGAATCCCTCAGGCTTGAGCCAATCCTGTATTACGCTCAAGTATTTGTCGTAATCCATAGCGAGGTCTTGTCCGGCCTTTTGATAATATCCGTCCAACCGACCTGCCATTTCCTTGTTCCCCGCGCTGGCAATGGCGCTGACTTCTCCCTCCACAAAAATAATTACGCGTTGCCTGCTGTCCCCCGGCAATCGAAAGGTGAGCGCAATCCGCCCGTTGTGATCTTTCGATAGAATCACATCCTCTTTCCTTACGCCGAGCGCGATTAGCTCCTGTATCAGAAAAATCTCCATCTTGTGAAAGGATAAAATAGACGTATAGCTCCATCCATTCTTCCGTTTGATGGAGAAATATTCGCAGGAGGGACTCATGATATCCCACTTTTCAAGTTGTTCCTGTAGCACCGCCAGAGAGAGTGGCGTTTCATCGACAAAATAAGCCTTCGTGAAATTTGTAGACAAAAGCAACGAGGAAATATCCGCGCCTGCGCCTCCGTACAAGGCTGTAAAATCCTTGGAGTCCGGGTTGACGAAATCGCGTATCGCCAAACCATAGTCTATGAATTTGCGACTAAGGAGGCCATGGCGCTCGAGGGACACGGCTGCGGCCTGCAGCGCAAAGACTTTCTCTAGCACAGAAACACCCGATCGCGGTGCGAGCGCGTTGGCAG
>CAZOWS010000216.1:0-9760 GCA_964583365.1 uncultured Actinomycetota bacterium | reverse complement strand
GACCCACGGGGAGTGGATTCTCTGCTGACCATGCTGCAAGACCCCGTGGTTCAAGAACGTTCTGTGGATTATTTTTATGGAGAGGTCTACAGCGCGCTGCTCGACGCCGTGTGCAAAGCCTTAACAAACATTGGAAAACCGGCTGTAGAAGGGTTGATGAAGCTTGCGCATAACATAGAGCGTAACATGGATACCGTCGCAGATGAGCTCCATGATACTGAAGACGTTCCATTTTATGCGATTCAAATTCTTGGCGAGATTGGTGATGCAAGACCCATTGAAATATTTCATCGCATGCTAAGTAAAGCCACCGAATCGACAGATGAAGCAATACGTTGCGAATTGATAGCGGCCTTGGGCAAGATTCGCGATGTGAGTTCCAAAGCAATTATCATCAGCTATTTCAGCCGCTGCGAATCTCCCTTGGTAAAACGAAACACTATCGAAGTGCTAACTCACTGGACGAATGCGCACGAGGACAATGAAATCGTTGATGCCATTGCTCAAAAAATCAACGATGAAGATAGCGCTATACAGGGTCAGGCCATAGATGCTTTAGGGGATATGGGAAACCCGCGGGTGATACATTTGCTGCAAGAGTTTATCCGCCAAACAAATAGTGCTAGGTTAAAAGAGAAGGCGCAAATTGCAATTGCCCGCATTCACGCCGCCCAGCTGGCGGACGTGGATTTTATGCCGCATCACTTTCCGAAATATATCAGGGTGTTGCTTCTCGAGCGTCTGTTGCCGAGGGCTGCGGCGTTTGGGATGAGCGCGGAAGAGTTGACAGACTTGATTGAGGTGAAAGGTTTTGCCGGATACCGGCCGGCGGCGAAAGACGCGAGCATTATCATTCGCGTGCCACCCGCATTGACGCAAGCGATAGCCTCGGAGTTGGAAAAAATCGTCTCGGATCAGCGTAAAATCCCGCCAGAAAAAGTGCGGGAGGTTTGGCTAGTCCATGAACGCATTCATGAACTGGTTCACGGTCGCCCGGTGCTCATTGCGAAACTCAAGGCCTATCTCAAGCATGATCTCGGAGACAAGGGCTTCGATGCATTACGTAAGGGTTTCGAGAGTAATTATGTTGCCTATACTACCGAAGAGCGATTCATCGAAGAACTTATCGTCGATTTTTACCAAGAAAAGTATATTTTCGGTAATCCCGTCCGTCTTTTGTCCGACGGAAACGTAGCCCGCGAGCCCCTATCCGAAAAAATCGAACGCATGTTTGTTGAGAGCGAGACTGCCGTTATTTCCAGCGACATACGAACGCTCATCTATCGTTCCGGTATGCGAAGCGAATTTCTGAAAATATGTGGTATCGAAGACGCGAGTATCTTAAACAGCGACGAACCCATCGACGCATTGCTACAGCAACTCCGCGATCCCGCGATACAGCCCGAAAACGCCAAGCGCATTATTCAATCCCTGGGCCGCATAGGCCATACCAAGGCGGTTATCCCCTTGCTCGAGTCTGCGTATATTCCTGAGGCGTGGAGTGCACTTCGCGAAATTAGTTATGCCATTCTCCCTGAGGCTTTGTCGGCAACACATCACAAAGACGCTCAGGTGCGCCGGGGGGCTATTAGCTTTGTAGGCGAATATGGCGATGAATCGCTCGTTCACGGATTGCGCCAATACCTGCAGGATCCAGAGATTCCGGTTGTGAAAGCTACACTGGACGTGCTCACGATGAGGGTGGACAAGGGCTCTTTAAAAGAAATCATAGCCCTGCGGAATCATCCATCGGCGGTTGTTCGGGCCAATGTAGTCCGATCGCTGGAATATTTTCGGGATACGCGAGGGATCCCGTTCGTACGGAATATGTTGAACGATGAATCCCCATCGGTAGTGATCGATGCGATTCATGCGTTGGGGTCTTTGTGCGACGAAGATGGCATTCCACTCCTTTTAGAAATGGCCCAGTCCACAAACCCAGAGTTCCAGGAGCTTGCGCTGGAGACTTTGGGCAGAATGGAAAACGAAAAGGCTGTGGAGGGTTTGCTTATCCATCTGCAAGCTGTGGATGCTCTCGGGCGGATTCGATCAGGCAAGGCTGTTGCGTCTCTGATTGCGGCGATGCCAGGATCCTCCGAAGAAGTACAGAATGCCATTCTAAAGGCATTGCGAGGCATTGGGGATCGCGAAGCATCGGATGGACTCGTATCCTTTTTACGGGACAGCAACGAAAGAGTTCGTGCCGTGTCAGCGCTCTTTACAGGAGAAATTCGCTACACGGAGGCAGTGCCAGAACTCTGTATAGCGCTCGAAGATAAGAGCCGGAAGGTAAGGGAAGCTGCCGCCGAAGCCTTGATTGTCAAAGGAGACCGACAAGCGATCCCGTCTCTGGTCACAGCGCTGAAAAATTTCAAAGACAGGCCCACGCGCAGTGTTATCAGGGCGCTCGGCCACTTTGGTGTAATCGAAGCTCTGGATATGCTGTTGGCGCTGTTCTTAGCTGGTGGAAGTGATTCAGTGGAAGCTCGAAAGGCTTTAGAAGCTATCGGCGAACCAGCAGTACCCACGGTATGCGGTTTGTTGACCCACGCAACACCGTTCATGCGCCAGGAGGCCGCGCAAATGCTCGGCAGAATTGGAAGCCCCAATGCCGTGCCTTCCTTACAGGAAAGAATAAAAACGGAAACGCTGCCGGCTGTTCTTGATGCTATGCGTTTAGCCATCACCAACATTCACGCATCACAGCCGCCGGATCTGGAATTCAAGCCGCATCATTTTCCTCTGCATTTGCGTCGGGAGATATTCAAGAGACTTGTCTCGAAAAAAGAAGCGTTGGGCATGACGGAGGAGCAGATCGATCGCTTGGTCAACGTGACAGGCTTTGAGGCGATTGCGGAAGAGGAGATGACGTTTTGGAAGCGGCAATCGCGGCGGGCCGGGAGGGCGATGGGAATCACGGTTGTCTCCGTGATGGATGAAGTGGCGGATGTGTTGACCGAAAATAAATACCGAGGGCTCACGATCGGCGTGAGGATATACCCCGAGCAGGTAGTTGCCTTGCTTCGCTATCACAAACAATTGCACGCGTTGTTCCATCAGAATCAGGATATTGTCCGAAAATTGACTCATGCGCTGCGCGAGCGGCTTGGCCCCAAAGGGTTCGAGGAATTTTGCCGCGCGTTTGAAAACAATTATCGTCCGACCACTAGCGACGATGATTTTGTGGAAGAATTGTTCGTGAATTATTATCAAGAAAAAGTGATATTCAACAATCCGTTAAGGATTGTGCCAGATCCCGAAGGGAAGAGAGAAGACTTGAAGGAATTTTTGGCCGTGCTCATTGAACAGCAGGTGTCTCCTTTGAGGTTGAGTATTCAAGAGCTCGTGTACAATTCCATCGTGGCATATCGTGGTAAAAGAGATCGGCTTGGCTGGACGCCCAGCGATCTTATGAAAATTGCCCGGGATACCAAGACGTCCTCTATTGACCGCAGTCAAGCTATAAGGCGCTTGGAAAAAGTCCCCGCGCCCGGCGTGCTAGAGACACTCGTGCATGTCTTGGAAACAGAATGGAAAGGCGCAGATCAAATAGATTTGGAAGACGTGGGTGGCATAGCCGCAAAGGCATTGGGGAAATTGGGCGATGCGCGCGCGATACCGGCCTTGATGCGCGCATTGGATTCACCGGATTTTAATATTAGCCGATCCAATAAACGCCTCAACGCGATCAAGTCCCTGGGGGATCTTGTCGCCAAAGAGGCGGCACCAAAAATGCTAGAGATGTTGCGTGGAAATCAGACGGTAGAATCCAGAGATCTTATAGCTTCTTTAGTGCGCATTGGATCGGAGGACGTCTCTCTGGAGATAGCAGAGCGAGCAAAAATCGCAAACGTTGATTATCTGCAATTTCTTCATGGCCAAATTGGGATTTTAGGGGCGCCGGCGATTAGGGCTTTGCTGAACAGCATGCCGGACGAAGATTTGAGTAAAGAAAACTCTTTGCCGGGACCATTTACAAGGATCAATGCATCGCAAGCTGCAAGATTAGCTTTAGTAAATGCCGAAGTTCACGACGCGCGCGCAATACCCGATCTTGTCGCGGCCCTAAAAAGTCCCAATTACATCAAGCAACGCGCGGCCGCAGAGGTTTTGGCGATCTGTGCCGACGCGAGCGCTGTCGAACCTTTGATAACCCTTTTGGGAAACAAAGATCATTCGGTCGTTCGTGTTGCTGCGGTGCGGGCGTTGAAGCCATTGCGCGATGAGCGGGCTATTCAGCCATTAATCGCGTGCCTGGAAGACCCGGATGGCCAGGTGCGCTTAGATGCTGCCATTGCCTTGGGCCTCATTGGCGCGCAAGAGGCGCTGGAGCCTATTCAAAAACTCCTTAATGATACGAGC
Organism: uncultured Actinomycetota bacterium; assembly: GCA_964583365.1. GTDB lineage: Bacteria > Auribacterota > Ancaeobacteria > Ancaeobacterales > CAZGMX01 > CAZOWS01. The sequence goes on along the minus strand of CAZOWS010000216.1, from coordinate 5,398 downwards.
GAAGGCGTGCGCTATGCCGCCCGGGATGCTTTAGCCAGCATTCGCTCCGCCCAGCCTCCGGATTTGAATTTCATGCCGCATCACTTCCCGTGGCATATTCGCGTGGCGTTGAAAAAGTGTTTAGCTGTTATCGCGAACGCTGCGAGGCAGTCCGGCAAGCCCCAAGATCACTGGCTGGCCGCATATCTTACGCCGGAAAAAATAAACGACATGATGGACATACGGGGCCTGGCCCGAATTCTGCCGAACGGCAACATAGTAATGGAGCCCGACAGTATTCTGGAAATAATTGCCGCAGCATTGACTAAAACGCTTGGTCGTGAAGAGGCGATCAAACTCGAAGACCTCAAACATATTTTAATTTTTCATGAGAAAGCGCATCGCTGGTTGCAACAACACCCCGATGCAGTGGATGCGGTTGGGCAGGATATTCATGCCGAGATGACAGAAAAAAAATGGAAAGGACTTAGGGCGGGATTCGAGAACAATTACGGATCGTCGCCTTCCGAGCGTCATTTTGTTGAGGAACTCATTGTAAATTATTATCAGGAAATGTGGTTTTTGAAGAATGATCTGAGAGTGTATCCGAAGGATGTTCTTTCGATGGATGATCCCGCAGAGATATTGAAGCATCGCGCCGAACTAGGGAAAAAATATGGCAACGCGGCATTTGGCATTGAAAGCGCGATGCATCGGCGCATGAAAGAATTTAAGCAGGCAACAACATATCCCGCGGATGCCAAAAAGATTAAAAAGAATACGCACGCGGTTATGGCGCAAAAAATAGGGACTCATAGATTAAAGCGCATGGGCGCCTCAGATGGGGCCAAGGCTTCGTCAAAGTTATTGCTAACTGCGAAAGGAACGCGCAATTTCATAAAGGGATTGCTCCGGCGCCATAGCTCTCGCGGTGATTTTAATATGGCCGGGGATTCGGGCGATCCCGTGGCAAAATTAATCCGTTGCGCTAAACCGGGAAGGGATGGACAAGAAAGACGAAACGCCCTGCAGCTACTATTGAAAATCCCCGACATCAGGGCGATTGTCGCGACATGCCAGTATGCAGACGATGAGGAGTGGCGAGACGAAGATTTTGAGGATGGCGATGACCGAGTTCAACATGCATTGAATCGGCTCGCTAGATTTGGTCCTGACGCAGTCGATGAAATACTAAAATTGATGCGGAAAAAATCTTCTCTAATGCTTGTTCTCTCTGGGGCGGAATGCCTAGGCAAATTAGGGGATCAGAGGGCGATTGGCCCCCTCTTGGAAATGCTCCGCGCGGAATCGGACGTCGTTGTAGCCGGCTTCATTATTCGCGCATTGGGTGATTTGGACGCCAGGGAAGCTAAAAAGGACATAATTGCTCGAATAGATCCGGTGGAATTGGATGGTATGTTAGAGGAATATTATGCTGCTTCCGACGCTTCCTTCGAAGTTCTTGCTCTTTTTTACGCAAGACAACGTGATACAGAAATAGAAGAAGCGTTTATAGCAGCGCTTGAACATCCTGATCCACACATCAGGTGTAGCGCAGCGGAAGCGCTGGGTAGACTAGGAGTGGAAGCGGCAATAGAAAAATTAATCACCTTGCATAAGATTGAAACTAATAATGACGTGAAAAAAGCTGTTGAAGTCGCAATTGCCAGCATACACGCCTCGCAGCCACTGGACACGGATTTCAACCCGCATCATTTCCCGCTGCATGTGCGGCAGGCGTTGAAAGAAAAGTTATTGCCGCGCACGAAGGAGTTGGGGATTAGCGAGCAAGAACTTCTGGATTATATCGATGGCAAGGGGCTCGCGCAATTTGTGGAGGATGTGGGAATCGAAAAGGCCCCGCCGCAGGTGATTGCCGCTGTAGCGGAGGTCATGGGCGTATCGCTGAAAACCATGCACGAGGTCCTCGAGTTTCACGAGAATTTTCACGAATTCCTGAAGCGCGACTCGCGATTTGCGGACGAACTGTATCACGTTTTACAATCCCTACCGGAATTTGCCGCCACGCGCGCGTCCTTTGAAAAGAACTATGTGTCCTATCCCAGCGCGCGGCATTTCGTGGAGGAATTGCTCGTGCACGCGGCGCAGGAAGATCATTTCTTCAAGAAGCCGATTCGCGTGTTGCCGCTGGATTTTGATACTACCGGAAAAACCGTAGAACAAATCAAAGCTGCCAGGATTCGGCTCTCGCCGTCCGTGGAAGAAAAACTCAGCCTTGTCATGCGCAAAGCCGAGTCGGCCTTCCTCGCATCGCGCTTACCGCATCCGGCGGGACCGATGATGGCGCCGACGCCGCCGACCAAGCAATCGCTCAAGGAATTCTTGGGTCCAGAATTAAGGGACTTTTTCAGCAAAGTTGTGCCTGAGCATGTTAATCCCGATAGCATTCCTGATCTGTTTAACAACGTATTCATGCTCAAAGATTGGGGGTTAAAAGAAGCCCCCACGTATAAAACACAACGAGGAGAGACACGATGTCTTTATCAACGAGTGCAGGATTATCTCGTGTTCTTCTGGGCCTCGCCGCTGTCTGTGGCCACGCAGATCCGCGATATTGTCAAACCCATCGTCGAAGCGAATGTTTTTCAGGATGCGCATGGTAAACCCTGTCGTGAAAAGCTGGAGATCTTCCTTCGATTTCTCCAGCATTACGCCCAAGTGATGGGGACGAAGGATTCTCTGGAAAAAGGCATGGATCGCGTCGCGGTTTTTGAATTGGATGAAAATGGGAAATTGATCGCATTGACTTCGGAGCGACAATTCCCGCAGCCCAATGCCGATGTCAAGCATTGGGATATCACGGACGATTTAGATTTGCATAGTGGCGTGGTTCGCAAGGTGGCGCGCAGCGACAGGCGTCTGGACCCGCAGGGTCATGTGTTGGAGAGGGACGAGCAACGATTCAACGAGATTGGCGAATTGCTGGATTGGTCCACGTTCACCTACGATGCGCTGGATCAGGATGGCAATCCTGCCAAAATCATTCGCAAAGATTACGATGCCCAAGGCAATCTTTTAAAAACTGGGGAGGAGAGGCAAGGCGTGCAGGCATTCCGGAATGATAAAGGGATTGTGACCAAGCAAATCGTTCGCGTCTCGGACGGTGAAGGACATCTCGTGGAAAAGAAAGTCATCACGAATCGTCGTTTTGATGCGAAGGGCAATATTCTGGAACAGACAGTGGAATTTTTTGAACCCGACGATACGCTTCGCGAGCGCGTGGAAATTCTGCAGGGTCCTCTGGGAAGAGATTTAGAAGCCGCATCGCGGCTTCTCGCATTGAGAGGAATGGATAATCGCATTGCAAAGTCTTCGCTTGCGCTCAGAATGACAGAAGCCTGGGACCTCGCCTCGATGCGAACGGAAAAGACCTACGATGCTAGTGGGGCTATTACCAAACAAAGAACATTCGTAAAACACCGGCATGTCCAGCAAAGCCCAGCTCAAATCAATATTTGGTTGACCAAATTCATGGTTACTTTTGTCAAGCCCGTCATAGCGGCCAATGCGCAAGAAACTTTCCTCGACCCGCGCTTTCTGCTGGCGGTGTTGTTCCATAATCCGGATCCCCAACACGCGTACGATGTGTTCGCGAATATTGGTGGCCTTGCCACGGCTGTTGCTAAAACGGATCCGGAAGTACGGCGCATATTTCTGGACACAAGGTTTTATTATCGTCTCATGGCGCGCGCTCCCGGCAAGAATCGCGAGGCCTTCACGGTAATGGCCTTGATGGCGGAAAAGATCGCTTCGGGTAGTTTGAATCCTGATTTGCTGGACGAGGGGATGGTGATGCACTTAGCCGAGACGGCCGTGAAAAAGTCCAAAGGCGCGCTTGCGTTCGAGGCGGACTTCACCCAATTGGAGTCCAAAGACTTGGCCAAGGTGCTCGGCAAGAATCTTGTCGTCGGCGCGATGGCGCGCGAATTGTTCACGCGCGATACACAATTACCGCTGGCCAAGCGCGTCGAGAATTTGCTGGCCGAGCGGGACGCGTTCATCGCGGAATTGCAAGTCAAGCGAACCGACCCCGTGAAGGAAGGACCACGCATGAGCGATTTGCAGCGCGCATTCATTTATAGCTATTTACGCGAGCAATATCCCAAAGCCGTGGGCAAAATTTTGTACACGCATTTCGACGCCTATTTGATGGGCAAGGACGTGGAGGAGGGGTTGATTTTTAATCGCTTGATACAGACCGAATTCACCAAAGAAGAAATTTATTTGGGTCCGCGTGACACGAAGCATTTGATCGACTTGAGCCTGGATTTGCACGACGAGCTGAAAAAGATTTTGCGCAAGTCTGGGCGAGACAAGGAACCCAGCTCTATTGTTACGTTCCGCGAGTTGATGCGATTCAACATTGATTTCACGCGCTGGTATTTGACGCGCAAGGACACGGGCTACGAAGGGCTCATCGAGGCGTTTGTCGTGACCGCGATGAATATATACGGCGGCATTCTCGCTACGGAACAGGAGCATCGGGAGTTTCGCGCGGTGCTGGCTCATTTGATGCAAAGTCCGGACTACAAATACTTCCTTGGCGCCGCTCTCACCATGGGCAAGGTGGAAAAATCCGTTGCCGTGGAGCAAAAAGATTCCATCGCCGATATCGCTGAAAAAATGATCGACAAAATTAGTCGTCATGGAACGTACGAGCATATTCACGGCCTGCCGCCGGAAAAGATGGATGGACTTTCGCTGTATCAAGAGGCCTACGTGCGCTTGAAAACCGCGCAAGAAACCGAGCGGCCGACCCTGTTCCTGCGCAGTCCGGACAGCGGCTACGCGATGGAAGAGGCCTTGGCCGAGATCAAGAAGGACACAGGCGGGGAAGTGTTCCGATTCACGATGACGCCGTTTTCGCGCCGCGGAGAATTGCTGGGTATGTACATGCCCATCGAGGTGTTACCGCCGGAGCAGGTGCAAGAGGAATTGAAAAAGGCCACGCCCGAAGAAATGAAAATCGCGGTTCGACGTGTGCTGGGAATTGAGGACCCCAAGGAGGACGTAACGACGTATGTTTCTTATCTGGATAAAAACCCCGTAGCCCAATTGGTCGTGGCCATGGCCTTGCGCCACAAGGAGCATTACAAGGATAAGATGACATGGTCGGAGGGAATATTGGAAAGGGCCCAGCGCGCGGCCGAAAAAGATCCAAGCAAGCCCGTCTTTGTGGTGTTCGACAATATAGAAGCCGCGGAATCCAAATTCCGCATTACGTTCAATCCCGCCCTTTGGGAAAAAGAGCTCGTGGTGCCCGAGCTGAATCTCACGATCAAGTTTCCCGGCAATCTTCATTTCGTGTTTTCCGCCGATCGCGAATGCGAGATATCCGACGCGGCTTTTTACGATCGCCCGCTGCGCGTGCATTTGGATGCGATGAACAAGTCCGATA
>CAZOWS010000215.1:0-2932 GCA_964583365.1 uncultured Actinomycetota bacterium | reverse complement strand
TGGTGCAGCGTGAGACTCCGAGTACTCGGGCCAGTCCACCCTGCGTTAATCCTGCGGCCGGCAGTACATCTTCGCGCAAAATCTCACCCGGATGCGTGGGACGTCTCTTTCGGTTGTTCAACACCCGTAGACTCCTTCTTTAGGGGGAGGTTCAACCTCAGCGAGCTTCTTAGCTATCGGGTCAAGTTCGATAATTCCTAGAGTGGGCTTTCTTCTCCCAATGAATGAACTGCGATCAACAAGTTTTGAATCGCCGCTATCCACGCGATGAATGAAAAGCTGACAAATCGTAGTTCCTGGTTTGAGGTTAATTGGAATCTCGCCAACATTCGACAGTTCAAGAGTCAAACAACCGGTAAATCCAGGATGCACTCCGGTAGCAGTGGCAATAATAAGCCCATAGCGGCCCCATGACGACCGGCCAATAACATAGGCACCGAGATTCGCGGGGAGTCTAATCCACTCTAACGTTATCGCCAGAACAAATGCCCTCGGATGCAAAACGAACCCTTGTCCGAACGGAACATAGTAAGACTTCGTTAACTTGGCTTCATTGGGTGCGTCTGATTTCGTCTTATCATATACGTCAAACACACCCGTGCGACTTGGCCTGCATGTCAGAAACCAACAACCCAATCGAATATCTATCGATGCCGCACCAGTCTTCCCAAGGATTTCAGTATCTGGCCTCGGAGTGATAATGAGCGGGTCCTCTGTATCTGTTGGTTTCTCCAGTTCCCGCGCAATCTGGTTGGCTTTCAGCATCATGATGGTGTCCTCAAACGCTCATGAACCTCAGAGATTTCCATGCTTTTGAGCATAATATCCCCCAGAACACGCGCCCGGTTCTTTGCAAATTTATTTTCCTTGTTTATTTGAGGAACATTCTTCCAAAGATACTCATCCCTATTGCATTCCCAACCCGCATTCACGATGTCGATAAGGGAGGCTGGGTCCACGATTGGCACAATCCACTTTCGAATGTGTTCTGCGATATGCTTCACTCCTGCAGAGTTTTTCGAAGGAACTCCTTTCTCCTTTGCGATGGCCACCACCAAATCGATTAACTCTTGTGCCAGCGAGGACGTTACGGTATCTGCGATGGAGACAAGGAATGCCGTGCGGGGATCATCGGGATCGTCTTCCCCTTTTGGAAAGGCCGTCTTATTGTCTGGAATCTCAAGGCCAAATTTATTGGCCGCATCCATAAAATGCAATACCCGACGTTTAATATTTGGGTACCGAAGCGAACGCGCTCCAGAAAGCCCAGGGGACAACAAGTAAGCAAATGCGTACCAGTAAGCTTCTCCAAATATCCTCAATCCCATGAAATCGCAGAACATCTCCTCGGCCTGCGCGATCGCCCATCTATATACCTTTGTACGAAGCGGAAGACCAAACAAATCTCCTTCATTTGCCACCATGTCCCGCGTATATGTTGGATGCAGATCGGAGAATTTTGACCATTGCTTCACCATCAACTCGTTTAATATTTCCTGGTCCATCTTCTTAGTGTACTTCTTCCAAAGATTCTCATGTTCCCATACGGCATGGCCCAATTCATGACCCGCGAGCGGCAACAGGAGGGGGTTGGAAGACTCATGAGCAGGCAAACCAATGAGCACAAATCCAGGCAAGACGATTGCTAGGTTACGATACGTGAACGGAGAGTATGCCCACTCGGACGATACGATCAACTTGGCATCGGCCCCTATGATCCTGTGCGCAAGTCGCTGAAGAGGTCCATAGACCTCAAAAGCGTTGCGCACATTGGTTGCCCGCAGGATAAACCCAAGAATGGGCAGATAAGTTTTCAACTCGTGCAGAGACTCTCGGCACACATTGGGAACAGCATCCCTCGTCGAAGCAGCCGTAGCTTTTTCCAGCACAGACTGATGCCATTTGAATCTGTTCTCCAGACACTCCAAGGCTTTGTATGGATGCGCGTAAGGGAAATCAGATTGCTTCAACCGATCAATCTCATCAAGGACTGCGGTAACCCGTGCCCGTGCATCTTGCAGGGTCGGCATAGCTACCTCCGGCCTGGATAAGACGGATCCATATCCATGTCCATATCCATATCTTGTATCGATTCACTGTAGGCTGCTGTCGCTCTTGACAAAGCGACACAAAAACTCATCGCTTGCTCAAGTCTTTGTCGATCGCTGTCTTCCGGGTTATCGCTGGCCAACACTGCGGTGATTTCATGGGTCCTTGTGAGCAAATCTGCGATACTCTTCATGGACTGCTTTGGCCTCGTCTCCGAGACAGCCTCGCCGAGCACGGCCAACGTAGCCACATCCATCCGAGAACGCAGTGGGCCGCCGTCAGGATCAGGCTCAATGCCCTGTGATAGTTTCTTCGCAAGGCGTCGCATTGCGGTTCGGTCATTTGATGTTCCCAGCAGCATATTATCGATATCAATCGCCACTTCCGCTGCTAGGAAGGGGAGATCTGGATCTAGGGCTCTAAGCATCGGGCTATGAGCTACAGATGAACCACTCATGATTTTTATCTCCTTGTTGGGTCGGGCGCTTCGCGTCTAATTAGTGATCGTAAAGTTTTCTTGATTCTACGAATTTATCGTACATGGTCAATAAATTGTATAGGGCAAGGCCATGTCGTTACGGTCATATTCTCGTAGACTTTCGAGCATATTATTCCACCTCTCTGCCCTGTTCGTGCGAACTTTGGAGGCGGGTCTGCCACGGCTGGCTTCGGATCGTGATCGCGTACGGAACGGCTGCGCTTGGCCTTATTTGTCTCATCTTAAAAGCGTATTAGAATTAATCCCCTTGCGGCGGAAGCTTTTAATCACTACTTCCCGATGCAAAATTGATTGAAGATTTGGTCCAGGACCTCATCGGATGTCGTCTCTCCGGTAATCTCTCCCAAAAATTGCAGGGCGTCGCGCAAATCCGAAGCCAGAAAT
>CAZOWS010000214.1:0-5039 GCA_964583365.1 uncultured Actinomycetota bacterium | reverse complement strand
TCGTTCGTTGCATGGCGAAAAAAGGCAAGCCCATTATCAAGTCCACGGGCATGGCGAGTGTGGACGAGATTAGGGCGGCGTTGAATACAAATGCCGCTACAGGAAACAGGAATGTTGTTTTGATGCATTGCGTGGCCAAGTATCCTGCTCCGATCGAACATAGTAATTTACGCGTGATAGATACGCTTCGCAAAGAATTCGGGGTGCCCGTGGGGCTTTCCGATCATTCGCGCGAATCTTTTACCAACCCTGTGGCTGTTGTTGCGCGCGGCGGCAATATCGTGGAAAAACATTTCACGCTATCCAACGATTTGCCGGGTCCCGATCATCGTTTTGCACTGGAGCCAGAAGAACTCAAGCAGCTTGTGGAATCCGTGCGTGATACCGAGGCAGCTTTAGGCAGTCCCGTAAAAAAAGTTTTGGCGATCGAGAAGCCCCTGTTCGCCTTTGCGCGGCGGCGAGTGCATGCCATCCAGAATATTCGACGTGGAGAAAAGTTTACGCGCGCGAATATCGCGGTGTTGCGAAGCGGTAAGCAAAGGCCTGGCATAGAACCGTCAGGATTTGAGCGACTGTTGAATAAGGTTGCTGCGCGCGATATCAAGGAAGGAGAAGGCGTGCGAAAGCAGGATGTTCGCTGAAGGGACTACTAAGGCTATTTCTTTTTGCCCAGAACGATAAGCCTGTTTTCAAGCTTTGCCCAACGCCCCACCATCAGAATACCTTTGGCCAATAGTTTTTGCACTTTGGACAGGTTGTATTTTTCCAAATCGGTGCTGGACTGAAATGTGTGCACTGTTTCAATCCCTAGCTTCGACAAGAGTTCCTGCATGGTTTGATAGTTGTAGTACGCCGTATGTTCCAACAAATAGACCTTCCGCAATCCCATGGACAATAGACCCCCGCTGAGCCAATAGAGGCCTTGGGACACGTAACGCAACATGCTGTCATGATTGGGTACGGTGATTAAAAGCATGCCGCCGGGTTTGATTAGCGGTACAACATGCGAAAGAAATTCCTTGGGATCGTAGCGGTGTTCCAAGACGTCCATCATCACAACGGCATTGAAAGATTCTTTTTTCCATTCAGACTGTTCGAAAAGCCCATGTCGTAGAGATATTGAATATTTTTTGGAGGCCAGTGCAACATTTTCCGAGCTGCTTTCAATGCCTGCTATCTCCCAACCACGTTTTCGGGCGGTGGCCAAAAAAAGACAATTTCCCGCGCCAATTTCAAGAAGGGATTTTGCGGAATCAGGGGGGAGATTGCTTTCCATGTAATCCAGGCAACGACGAATCTCTCTTAATGTTTGTGAATCACCATCGATATCCCCGTACTCGTGATACCCCTTGTAAAAATTGTTTAGCTCCAATAGATGGGCATCGTCCTCGTACACTGCCGCCATGCTGCCCGCGTCGAGGCAAGGATTGAGATAAAAAAGTGCGCAATGGGTACACTTGTGCACTCGTATGAGATCAAAATCATAGAGCAGCCGAGACTCGGCGCCCGCGCATAACGGGCACGATTTCAGATGCCGAAGACCTTTTGCCGATGTCATGCGTGCCCCGCATCAGGGGCATGCGGGGTAAGCTTGATGTAGGCCAAGACCAGGGCAAGCGCCAACCAAATATGAAATTGCAGAAAATAAGTTTCTAGCAGGCAATGAAGCATCCAATCGCATAGCGCACAAAAAAGGGCGATACCCAAAAGGCGGAATGCCGCATCCTCGTTCCGGCATATAGTTTTGAAAAGCGTGCGGAATGTCCAAAATAGAAAGCAAAGAAACAACGCAAAACCAATTATTCCGGTACCCGTCAACATCGTATAAAAAAGGCCGTGAAAACTGATCACGCGATTCGTCCATCCTTCCCCGAATGCCCAATGCGCGAGAAACAGTTCTTTGACATAGTGCAATTGCACGAATCTTTCACCAAACATGCCCCCGTTGGGATCCTCGAAGATGCTATGTTTCCAGTAGGCGAGGTTGAACAGCCTAAAAAAACTGCTTAGTTTTCCCTCGCCGGAAAATGTGCCGGAGAAGAGGCTCAGCGCTTTGTTTCCACCCATGATGATTTCGTATACGATTGCGGGCAATGCCAGGGCAAAAAAGCCCATGGCTGCTTTCTTGAGGATTTGGCGTTTGTTTTCTGCGGCAGATAACATCCATGCCAGTGCAATGAAGAGCATTATACCGATAGCTGCGCTGTACATGGCCGCCCGAGACAGGGTCAACACAATGCAAAAGAAGGACAACAGCAAAATAGCCAAATACCCAGCCTTTGCCCGACCCTCGCGAGCCGTGAAAAGAAGAAACAGCCCCAGAGGAAAACTCATCGAGAGCAAGAAGCTAAAGTGATTATTGAATCGCACGCACTCTATGCCGAAAAGAGACCATGTCGAAAAATAATTGATCGTGTTAACGATACAAAGAAAGACGATGCCCCCGAAGTAGTAATGGAGCAATTCCACAAAAAGCTCTTTCCTGTCTATCATGCTCATGAGCACTTTGCAGAGAATGATGAGCATGGCGAAATTGAAGCTCACGCGAAAAGCCTTCAAGGGGTCTTCGCTGCGGGCACCCGAGAACAGGCTGATCGCAAGGATGCCGATCAGAGAGGCCACCACGAGCCAGTCCAGCGGATCTTTGAAAAATAATTTCTTGCGCCAGGAGAGAGACCCGATGAGCAACAAGGTAATAAGCTGCACGGGTTTGATAGAGAAAAATACCAAGGACGAAGACATCGAGTTTTGGCTGGATTCGGCCAGAGGTTTGAGCGCGAAACCGATCGGAATGATGCCCATGTTTTCAAACAACGGCGTAAAAAATGCCAAGAGCAGCAGACCTTCTAGCGGATGCTTGCATATCCTAAACGCGATGAATGCCCAACCTACGGCTCGTAATCCCAAATACTGTTCTGGCACTAAAATGGCCGATACGGCTAATAGCCATGCGATAGCCAATTCAACCGTCCTGGTGTTTCGCGCGTGATCGGGCGAAGACTGTGTCAACTCGTTTGTCATAGATTCATCCGGACCATAAAATATCCCGCCCCTTGTATTATTTCCTGAATAAACGCCCCGCCGGAAACACATGATACGCGAGGCGATACGCAATTGCCAGAGATCCCAGATGAGGTTCGTTTAAATAATATCCCTGGGTTTGGCACTGTCAATTATAATGGGCCGTTGTTGACTATCTTGCATACCTCCATGCCCACACAAAAATTCACTCTGGAACAATCTCTTTCACGTAAATCCTCGGCGCGACTTCTGCTGTTGCTTGCAGCGATCAGCGGCTTTGGGCTGTTGTACTTTGGCCATCTGGAACTTGTCGGTAACTTTTCTTCTTATCAGACATTTTTCGGCATGATAGCAAAACGTTACATGGACAACCATTTTAGTAACGTGCTACAGCCGGAACTGTTCATAATCCAGTGGAGTAAACCCGCACTGGCGCTCGTCTTTTTCCCATTGGTTTCCTTATGCGCCGCTGTGCTGACATCGATTTTTGGAGGGAATTTAGATTTTTGGGGAAGATTCGTCTCGGTCGCTGCATCCGTCGCAACGGTCCTACTTGTGTATCGCATTGCACGACTTCAGTTCGATTATCTAACATCTCTTCTGGCCTCTTTTTTCTTTGCACTTTCTCCGTACGTGTTGGTCTACGGCAGGAATTTTCAAAACGATGCCTTGGCGTTGTTTTTTCTGTGCACGAGCCTTTATTGTGCTATGCGTTTTGCCAAGTCGAATCATAAACGCCATTTCCTCGTTTTATGCGCCTTGAGTCTCGCTGCGTCGGGCACGCTCCGGATTCACTTCTTATTGCTTGCACCCGCTTTGCTGATTTTCTTTTGCAGAGCCAGCACCCTGCGGGAAAAGGTGGCTTGGGCAATGTTAAGCATGGCTATCCCGTTTGGCTGGCACCTCCACAATGGGATTTTGCAGACGATTAATCCCCACGTGCTCACCACTCTATTTTTACAATTGTGCTTCATGTTGCCGACGAAGTCAGAAACTGTCGTCCACGAGTATTTGTTTCAACCGTCGTATTATTACTTCCTATTAAAAAATATTCTGATATGGGCCGTGGGGCCAGTAGGATTTATATGCGCGCTGCGCGCTTGTATCGGCGGTGGTAAAAGATTGAGGAATTGGATAATTTTGCTGGCACTTTCTTGGTCCGTTGTTCTATTGCTTCCCTACAAGTTTTTGACCGAACATTTTTATGCCTATGCAACCATTCTCCCGATGAGCGTTTTGGCGGGCATTGGACTTGCGGCGCTGGCGAAAAAATATTCGCCGATCATCTTGTGGATTGCGATACCTCTGGCCGTCTGCTCGTCCCTGGCGGTTGCCTATCGGCCTTCATTCCATGTTACCCCAGCCGATCTGGCCGTGTTCCGCGCGGCTCAGTTCATTCGGGAAAACATATCCCAAGGAGATTACGTGATCGCGTCCCATGGATCCACTGCGGACTTGTTGTATTACTCAGATCATCTTGGATGGTCCTTCGTTATCACACCTCATCTGCGCAAGCGGTTGCCCCACGACATGACAGGAAAACCGCGTGGCGGTATATCTGCGGTGGAATGGGAATTGCGCAACAAGGCCTATGGGAATGCAGTGGATTGGCTGGAGTATCTCCGTCAGGCTGGAGCAAGATACTTTGTGGTTTCCAGGCTTGAAGATTTGGAGGAAAATCCATACCTCAAAGAGCATTTAGACGCGCATTACCAATTGATCTCAGGGGATCGAGCTCCCTTTTGCGCGTATCGATTGAGTGTCAAAAGGTGATGAGATAAAAATTCTTGCCACCACTTTTTCAGCGGTGGTTGGGAGCATCAAGAAGGTCCCGGACAGCTTGAACAAAGCGCTGGGCGGATTGGCAGTCCACGCCGCTAGCAAATTCACGCAATATTTTTTCTCTTCCATGGGCCGTTCTGGCCAAACAGAGTTGCTTATCTTCTAGAATATCGCGCACAGCCTCTCGCAATTTTTCTGGACTAGGAACGAATATCAATGCTCCCCACTCGGCGTAC
>CAZOWS010000213.1:0-9480 GCA_964583365.1 uncultured Actinomycetota bacterium | reverse complement strand
TGTTACGAAAAAGTCTACAAGACCGCCGCGATTGAGCCGACCGTGGCCAAGCCGCATAGCCCCGACAACAGGGGTCTCGCGCGCGAAGAGACAGCGGTGAAACTGGATCGCGCCTACATCGGCTCTTGCACGGGCGGGAAGATTACGGATTTCCGGGCCGCCGCGACGATTTTAAACGGTCACAAAGTCGCGATAGATACTTACGTCGTTCCGGCAACCACCGAGGTTCAAAAAAATATGAAGGCCGAAAAAATCGGCGGCAAAAGCCTCTACGATATTTTCGTGGATGCGGGGGCCAAAATCGGACCGGCTTCTTGCGGGGCTTGCCTGGGCGGACCTATCGACACGTTCGGCAGATTGAACAAAACCGAGGTATGCATCTCGACAACAAACAGAAATTTCCCGGGTCGCATGGGATCCAAGGCGTCGCAAGTATTCCTAGCCTCGCCCTACACGGTGGCCGCATCAGCGCTGACGGGCCATATCACCGACCCGCGCGAGATGCTGGGTGCCATGCATCCTAGCACCACTTGTCATCCTGAGCGCAGCGAAGGATCTCGGTAGGTATATGAAAACCATCATCGAAGGAAAAGTCTTCGTCCTCGGCGACGACATCGATACCGATCAAATCATTCCCGCGCAGTACTTGACCTACAATCCTGCCATGCCTGCTGAACGCAAGATGTTTGGCGTCTACGCGCTATGCGGAGTGCCCGAAGGAAAAACAGGGTTGCCGCAGGGCAATATCCCGTTCGTGGCTAAGGGCAAAGATAAATCCGAATTCGCGGTCATCGTCGCCGGCAAAAATTTTGGTTGCGGCTCCTCGCGCGAACACGCGCCGCTGGCCATTCGCGAGGCCGGCGTGGACGTCGTGATCGCGGAATTCTACGCGAGAATATTTTTTAGGAATTCCGTCAACGGCGGCTATTTGAAGCCCTGCGAGACGCCCGAACGCCTCATCGACAAGATTCGAACCGGCGACGAGGTGCGCGTGGATTTAGAAAAAAATACTATAGAAGACAAAACATTAGGAAAAACTTTCCCGCTGCGGCCGCTAGGCGACGTATTACCGATCCTGGAAGCCGGCGACCTCTTCGCCTACGCCAAAAAAGCGGGGATGATGAAGTGATGGGCATTTGGGGACATGTAACAAATTCGATTTTGAATTTGGTACGTGTCCCCAAATGCCTATGCCCTCAAACGCCCTCATGAAAGGTTCTAACCATGGATAACCTCCTCTGGATCATCTCCGGCGTATTGCTGCTGATGTGCCTCACCGCCCTCAAGTCCATCTGGAAGCTCAACTATCGCGTCGAGATTCTCGAAAAACAAATAAGCGCCCTCCGAAGCAAATAGCATTTCCAGCATAGATTTTCGTAAACATACCCAGCGTATTGACGGCAAATTCGCTGACTATGCTTACACCATATGTAACGCCATCAACTACAGCTAGATTAATCCTAACTAATTATCACAATGTGTCTTACATAATGTCAACCTTGACATTTCCCGCAAAGTCCACTATAATCTAGCCAAAGGCAGGTACATGAGACAATTATTGTCGACCCTGCGACTGGCTGTCCTATGCTTCGCGACAGCGGCAGGAATTTTATGTTCAGCGATTGCTTCCTTTGCGTTGGCTCCCGAGAGTCAACTCGAGGATGTTGCGACAGTTCTTCAAGCGCGATCCGGTCACTCTCGCTCGGATCCAGATACAACGTCCGCTGCGCTCGACGCCAAGTTTCGCCGAACTCTTGCGCGAAAAGGCGTCGGCCTCAATGCGGGTGAAAACGTCTACTTTTTGGATGCGGGCGGACAACCCAAGCCCATCGTGGAAGTTCAGCTCGATGTTGCTCCGCGGCCAAACCCTTTGCCGCTGTTCATCGACGTGAGCCCTTATTTCGAGAGGATGCGATATTTTGAAGTGCCAGCGAACATCGCGCGCATCGAGGACTTTATCGCGAGCGTGGACGCGGGCCAGGCGAAACCTTTCCTAACCATTCACCCCCGAGGAGAGCCGAATAACATGGAACAACAATATCTGATCGTGCCCTCGGCGAATGCGTTGCCGCATCTGTTGAGCCAAACCCCCTCTGCCGAAGATCAAGAGAGAATTCGCTCGATGGTGGACAAGGAAAGAAATTACGGGAAGCGATACGCGCGCTATGGCCCCGCCGGGCGAAAGAAAATCATCACCTCGTGGGACAAAGACATAGACAAGGGTGTTTGGACCACGATGATCGACACGGTTCAATTTCACAAGGTGCTTGCGGAAGCCGGGATTCTGGACGCCAAGACCAGCGGTGCTTTCGAATCCGTGATGGAGATCGGCGTGGGTGGCGGGCATTTGGTTTCCGCGCTGGCCCAGATCGAAGGGGTACGGGATTTGACCTACACGGATATATCGCCGTATGCGCTGCGTTGCGCGAAGCTGCAATTGGAGGAGAACGGAAATGAGGGAAAAGAGGGACACACGACGAATTCAAAATCGAATTCTATGTGTGTCCCTCTTTTCCCTCATTTCCATGCGTTGCTGGGACCTGGGCTCACGGGGGTACAGGGTCCGGCTAGTACGAATGGGAAATTCGATTTGATCGTGGTCAACCCTCCGTACATTCCGATTCCGGATTTCATGAAAAAGGAAAAAGAGGGAACGCCGTATGGCGGGACGGGATTGATTCGTGAGGTGTTCGAATGCGCGAAAGACAAATTAAACGATAAAAATCCCAACGCGCAAATCCTGTTGCAAGTCAGCAGTTTGACCGAGGACGACATGGTCGAGTATATCGCGGCCTACGGAAAGGATTTCTTTATCGAGCCGTTGGGCCAACCGATCACGGTGCCACTCAAAATCGCGGCCGTGACCGAAGAATGGAAACGCTGGTTCCTGTCGCGCGGCGCCATTGTCGAACATGAAAACGCCGAGGCGCGTTTCATGGAACGTTATTCGCATACGATTCAGGTTTTTCGCATCAGACTAAAAAATTCTAGATTGGCCGCGGGCGAGACGAACAGCGCGAAAGCTATCGTGCGCGAGCGACTAAAAGCTCTGAACCCCGTCATCACCGAAACCTTGGATGCTGTTGCTTTTGATGCAGCTCTCCAAGGAGCCTTCGGCGAGGACGCGGCCGCTTGCGAAGAATTTCTAAACAATTTTTCGGGTAGCGGCGCGGCAAATTATCAGATATGGCAAACGCCTCTTTCAGATTTGCCATCCGATTGGGATCTTGCCACGCAAATCAAGTTGATTGCGCTGTGCATGAAAATGGCGGAGGCACAGGGGGGCGGTGTGGCGGATGGGTTCTCTGTTTCGATCCATCTGAGGCCCACGATACAGTTGCTAAAAAAAGAGGATTCACCGGAGGCGCTGAAACAAATATTCCGGGAACATAGACTTGGGGCGTTGGTTCAGGCCTACGCAGAATATCTCGCGCGCCGCCGACTTATGTTTTCTGCGGACGAAGCCAATTCCTTGCATAAGGGCGTGCTGGAGCCATCGCCGTTTCTGACCTATTTGACTATGCGCGGCGTAGAGACAGGTTTGGAATCCCCCGAAAGAAGGACATCCCTAGAAAAGGTGTTACTAAAGTATTTCCCCCTACTACTTAAGAGCAGGTATTGGCCTATGGACCAGGTGTCGTTGCATGAGCTGAGCGAATATGTGGAGGTTCTTGCATTTATTAAGCAAATAGATTTCAGGCGATTGGGAGACAAAGATCATCGGGTTTATTTCAAGGACCAGAAGAATCTTAAAACAACATTTCGCGAGTATTTGGATAAGACAGCGCGGACGGAACGTATCGCTAAGGCCAAGATTGACCATGCCAGATTGGATTTCAAGGAGCTGTTTAAGATCTTGGCAGAAAACGAGGAGTGCTTAGAGCAATTGCGGCAACGCTGTTTCGATTTCTCTTATTTCTATGGGAAGCGAATTCACGATGACCATTGGGTGGCGGAGAGCCTCGATAAACCGAGCGAGGAACGCAGGCGCTTCTTAGCCGACAATCCCGAAGCATGGGCCATGTTCGACGCGTCGTTGGCGCCGTATCATCGAAATCTTCGAGTTATGGAGTCCCAGATAAAAGGGAGATTGAAAGCTTTGATCAAAAAAGATCCTACGTTGGTAAACGCATTATTTCAAATGGCGAGCGCCGGCATGGAACATATCCCTGATGAAGCCATGGATTGGCTCTTAGGCTTGGCCGTGCGAGAAATCGAGAAATCTTTGGATTGGGGACATCTTGATAGAGGTGAACAACCCGGATACGGCGGGACGCCGTACGATTTGATTCGCAGCATGGCGAAAGTTTTACGCTTTCAACCTAAGGATGTGCTTTACGATCTAGGGAGTGGGTACGGTCGTATCCTTTTTTACACAGCAATGATGACGGATGTCGGCCGGGCGGTAGGGTATGAATTGGTGCCTGAGCGCGTAGTTCGATGCAATGATGTGAAGGAAAAGCTTGGACTGAAGAACGCAGAATTTCGTCAGGCGAATATGAGGACGGATATTCAAGTCTCGGATATCGAAGATGGGACAGTATTCTTTTTGTTCAATCCGTTTAGCGATAAAACATTGAAGCACGTCTCGGAAATGCTGCGCGAGCTATCCCTGAAAAGGAAATTCCGTCTCGTTGCGTGGGGCCCCTGCGACGACTATTTTATTTCTCAACATCTGTGGCTGAAATCAGTCGGTGTGATAGGGGGAAAGATGACGGTTTATGAAACCGTGCGAAAGGGAAATGAGGGACACACAACGAATTCGATTTTGAATTCGGCGTGTGTCCCTCATTTCCCTTTAGAAGAGAGTTCGCTATGAAATGGTTTGTCTTCTTGGGATTTGCGTTGCTTGTTTGCTTTCCCGTCGCTGCGCCTCCTATGGCATGGGGCGCTTCAGCCTGGGCCCTCGCGCCACGTTCGTCCTTTGCCCCTGAGCAAACGGAGCGAGAGCGCCATAGGAAAACTGCCGTGGAGCAATTCGGGAATTATCTTTTTCGGGAATGGATTGTCCATCAACACGGTCACAAGGCGCTTGTGGGGATCGGCTATGCCTGGGTACCAGATCCTAATCTCGATACCGCGTCTCTTGGAGAGCTGCGCCAGGAGCTTGTCCGATTCTTGTCCGTGGACCAGTATCGGTTGGCACAAGACTCTGAAATGGCTCTCTTGGATTCATATTCTATCGTGGTGGGATGGGAGAAAAAGAGATTGCTGGTGTATGTTGGATTCAAAGAGGGGAGCGCCGATTTGAGCCGCTACGAAATAGATGTGATGGGTTATGGAATGCACACGGAAAAGGCAAATCCTGAGGAATATGCGTTCAAGGCCCTGACGCTTTGGGCAGATACCGCGGAACGTGGTCAGGCGATAGAGGAGGACTATCAATTTTTATACGCTCGAATCGCAAAAGATTCCCATCTCGCATACCTTATGCGTGGGACGGCAATAAAACGGATTGCCCAGTGGATGGAGGAGGGCCGGGTCCGGTTGGATGCGCTGCGACAGATTGCGTTGATGGATCATGATACCGAGGTGCAGACCGAGGCTGTGCGGGCATGGATGACGATGGCGGGGGCCTTTGCGGATTTTCGTAAATACGAGGAACTTTCAAAGGAATTTAAAACGGCAAAGGAAAAACAATCGTTTCAAGAAACGAGAAATAGAGTTATGCGCGGATGGGGCGCATTGATTCGATTGCGTATCGAGTCACAGCCTAAGAGTGGTCGCACCGACGATGTGGTGGAGGAAATGATTGGGCTTTTGCCATGGCCAAGCATGGGCGGAGAAGAAGCCGAGAAAGCGATTGCAAACGTACTCGATGCAACGATGGTTCCGTCCCTGATACGTCTTTATTGGTGGGGACGCAAAGAAGAGATCAAGAATGCCAAATCGGCAGCACTTCGCCTTATAGCAAAGGCCTGGTACGAACCCCGGGCGATCAAACATTTGATTAGTACCGCATGCGATACGCATGAAGAAACAGATATTCGAGTGGCCTCGAAAAAAGCATTGGAGGCCATTCCCTACAATTATTTGTCGGACCCGCGCAAGACGGAAGACCCTGAAAAAACCATCGGTTTGATTGCTTCCAGTGACGAGGTGTCTATGCAGACGAGGCGCATTGCAATTCACTGCTTGGGATTATCGGGTGAATACCAAGCGGCGCTCGTACTTCGTACTTTCCTGGCGAATCCCGTGCTGCAACGGGATGCCAAGGACGCTATCGAGCTATGGCATGAAGCTACCGATGCTGCGAGAGCTCGGAGTCGCAATCAGCGACAATCATTTGCATTCAGATCTGGCGTTTTAGTGGAGATATCATTGTAAATCTACCATGGGAAATTTAGGGGAGATTTAGGGACATGTAACAAATTCGATTTTGAATTTGGTACGTGTCCCTAAATCTCCGGGTGCGAATTCGCGAGGGAATTAAGGGGAAATTAAGGGACACGTACCGAATTGAACAGCAAATTCGTTACATGTCCCTAATTTCCCCTTGACATTATCCCAGCCTATGACAGCATAGGACAGCACGGATTGACACGGTTCATTTAAGGGGGATAGAAATGCCCTATAGAATGAAGGAAGCGGCGCAGATCGTGGGTGTTTCTACGCGCACGCTGATGCGATGGTTCAAGGATCGTAAGATCGATGAGGTCGATCGCGATCGCAATAATCATCGAATTTTTGACGATAGAGATATCGAATACATAAAGGCCTATGCGAATCACCGCATCGCTGCCCCCGGAAAACTTCAACCACTTTTGTTTCCGCAGGAGGCGCGCTCATGAACGTGGGTGCCAGTCCGAGTCCAAGCAAAGAACGTCGCAGTATACTAGCCGAAAGACCCCGTCTCAGTCTCGAGCGCCCTCGCGTGCTGGGCAGGGGACTGAAGGATTTAATCACCATGCCGATAAGCGCGTTGGAAATTTCCCGTCCGACTTCGCTCGGCTCCGCAGAACCCCAAATCCAAAAAAGATTGCCGCGCGTCTTGGTCGTGAGCAGCGGCAAGGGCGGCACGGGCAAATCGTTTCTCTCCGTGAATCTCGCCTGCGGTTTGGCGCAACTGAATCAAAAGGTTTTGATCATCGACGCGGATTTTGGACTGGCCAACGTGCATTTGCTTTTGGGTTTGAACCCGCGCCATGATATCTCGCATTTGATCACGGGCCGATGCGCGATCGGCGATGTGCTCGTGGAAGGTCCTCCCAACATACGTTTGCTCGGCGGTTGCTCCGGCATCGCAGAACTGTCACAACTAACCAACGCCCAATTTCATCTATTCGTTTCGGAGATCATGAAAGTCGAGCGCGATTACGATTGGGTGATCGTGGACACATCCGCTGGCATTTCACCGCAAGTGATGAGTTTCCTGACTGCGGCGAAAGAAGTGCTGCTTGTTGTCAACCCCGAGGCCACGTCCATGCTGGATGCTTACGCGATGATGAAGACTCTTTTCCTGCGCAACCCTTCGGTCGAGGTGGGCTTCATTGCCAATCGCGTGAAGGATTCTATCGTTGCCAAAGAGGCGTATAAAAAATTGAACGGTGCGGTGGAAAACTATCTGAAAAAATCCATGATTGAAACTGGTTTCGTGGTGCTAGATCCCGCCGTGAGCCAGTCGATCGCGAATCGCAGGCCGATCGTTCTGGACGACCCCACCACCAACGCGGCCTTGTGCGTAAAAAAAATTGTTCAAAAAATCATCGAGTCCAATCCTGGCCAAAAAGAATCCGCGTCGGAGTCGTATTTTTCGCGTTTGCGCAAAGAAGTGTCGTATTGGCAACAAGGCCGCATCGCGGCAAAAGGAGGGACCTATGGCGTACATTCTTAAAGCCAAAGCCCAGTTCGAGCCGGACGAGTTGATAGCGCTGTTGAAGGAAAAGCCGGATTTGTTGCATCCTCGCATACGTTTTTTGCAGGGCCCTTTTCCCATTCAAAATCTAGGGCGCCTTGACCTGATAGGCTTGGACGATCAGGGAGGCTGGGTGCTCGTTAAAATTGCCGCCGAAGGTAGTGGGGAATTGCTTCTGTCTGCTCTGCATCAAATGAATTGGGTGCAAAATCATTCGCAGTGGGTTGCGACATTGCCCGCTTTCGAGCTTGCTGACACGGCCTCGATTCCCACGGTGTTTCTTGTAGCACCACATTTTGCTAATTCCCTGTCCGAGATACTCGTGTATATGCGCGACGTGACCGTGGGTCTCGTGAAATACACGGGCTTTGACATGGGCGAGCAGAAGGGCGTGCATTTTGAGCCACTCTATAAGCTGGATAATCCGTTGGACGCTGCTGGTGTGGTACCGGAGTCTCATACGCCGACATCTCAGGAACCGAATCTCTCGCTTTTGCAACCGCTGAGCGACGAAGAGATCGCACAATTTCTGCCCGGCAACACAAAGGAGCGCATAGGATGAGCGATATCACGCCCCCACCCTGGCCATCCCCGGGAGGATTGCCCCGGGTTATTAGCATAGCCAATCAAAAAGGCGGATGCGGCAAGACAACCACGGCCGTGAATCTTTCCAGTTCGCTGGCCGAGATGGGGTATCGCGTCTTGCTGATAGATGCGGATCCGCAGGGCCACGCATCGGTGTACTTGAAGGCCGACAGACCGATGAAGCAAATACTTTCGCTATTCGATGTGTTGGCTAGCTACGCGGGCGCAGAACCCATCGCACTCGCGCAGGCGATGTTGCCCGTGCACGATGCGTTGTACCTCGTGCCCTCCAGCATAGACCTGATACAAATCGAGCAGCAGGACATCTTGCTGCCGCAAAAAGAATACGTGCTGCGTCATGCGCTCATGAACTTGACGGAGCCGCTGGATTTTGTTGTCCTGGATTGCCCGCCGAGTCTGGGTATTTTGACTACCAACGCGCTGTTGGCGTCTTCGGAGGTGATAGTCTCGGTGGAAACAAGTTTTCTTTCCTTGCACGGCGTGGGACTTTTTCTGGAGTCCATTCAGAAACTAAAAGAACGCTATGGCCATCCGTTGCAGATTCGCGCGTTGGCCACGATGTACGACAGGCGCACGCTGCTTGCGCGCGAGGTGCTGCGTGATATCAGCGGATATTTTAAGGACAGGCTTTTTGACACCGTGATTCATAACAACGTTTCCTTGCGCGAGGCCTCGAGCCACGGGTTGCCCGTGAATCATTACGACCCCGCGGCATCGGGCGCAAGGGATTATCTGGCTATGGCCAAAGAGCTTGTCTCTAGGAAAAATTAAGCGTGGACCCTCTTTCTCTCTTATGCGAGTTGTACGCGGATGGCCGGATAACGGTTGAGAGACTGCGCGTGTATGGCGTGACGACCTTGCAAGAGCTCGGGAAAAAAGAGCCTAAGGAAATAGCACGCGTGTTGAAGCTGTCGCAGCGCGCGGCAAAGAAAATTCTTAGCGAGGCGCGCGACATGCTGCAAGGGACTTTTCTGGAGCCGGAATTGTTACAGCGCGGTGTTCGGCGTGCGAACACCTTA
>CAZOWS010000212.1:0-8314 GCA_964583365.1 uncultured Actinomycetota bacterium | reverse complement strand
GCGGCGGAGGTATGAATACGGCCGTTAGCCTCGGTCGTCGGAACGCGTTGCACGCGATGCGTGCCCATTTCGAATTTCATCAATTGCCAGACGCCCTCGCCGGCCAGCGAGAAAATAATCTCTTTCATGCCGCCAATACCGGTGGGTGCGCATTCCAGTACTTCTAATTTCCAACCGCGTTTTTCGGCAAATTTGGCGTACATGCGGAATAGTTCCGATCCAAACAACGCGGCCTCGTCCCCACCCGTACCCGCGCGTATTTCGATGATGATATTCTTGTCGTCGTTGGGGTCTTTGGGTAATAGTAAAAATTGGATTTTTTCCTGCAGCTTGTCGCGTTCCGGAGTCAGCATCGCAACTTCTTCGCGCGCCATCTCTCGAATGTCCGTATCCTGCTTCATGTCCTTGACCATGGCATCGTTGTCGGCGAGCTGGCGAATCACTTCCTTATACCGGTCGTAAGCAACACGAATAGCGCGAAGACTGTTGTGTTCCTTGGCCAAGGCTCTGTACTTGCCCTGATTGGCCATCACGGCGGGATCCATGAGATCGCGCTCGATGGCGTCCATGCGCCTTAAATAGGAATCCAGTTGTTCGAACATGCTCGGCTCCGGTGATGCAAAAAAAGGAAAAGACCTTCCGAACTTTCCCGGAAGGTCTTTTCCTCAGCGGCTAATTATCTACGAGTTGATTTTGTAGCGCTTGCGATAGCGTTCTACGCGGCCTGCTGTGTCCACGTACTTCTGTTTGCCAGTGTAGAAGGGGTGGCATGCACTGCAAATACCCACCTGAATATTCTCGACGGTAGATCGCGTGTGAATTACCTCTCCGCACGCACAACTCATTAATGTTTCCACGTAATGTGGATGTATGTCGGCTCTCATCTTCGTTTCTCCTTCCGCAAGAATAGCATCAAGTTGGGGTGATGATCAAATCAATTAAATCTGACATGGAAATGTGTCAGTTACAGGGGAGTGCCGTAGTTCCTGAGCGGCGACTGTCGGGAGTGGCGCGGGTGCCCTTCGTGCGATTTCGCGCCCTGGACACGGCGGAAATTATGGCCGAGGGCCCAAGACACAAAATCGCCGAAAGGAGCAAGCGAAGCGCGCTAGAAACTATAAAACTCCGGAGCAGCGAAGGAACTACGGCACTCCCCTGTAACTGACGTCTTACCTAACATAACCACGGAAATTAGGGACACACTCCCGATTTATAAAGCTAAATCGGGGTATGTCCCTAATTTCCTCTAATTTCCTTACTCCGACTTCAAATTCATCGACATCAAGAATTCTGCGTTGGTTTTGTTCTTTTTTAGGCGCTCGACGATTAGCTCCATCGCCTCAACCGGGTTCATGCCGCTTAGGGCTTTGCGCAGCAGCCATATTCTGTTGCACTCGTCGGGATGATAGAGGAGTTCCTCTTTGCGCGTTCCCGACCGTTCGATATCAATGGAAGGATACAAGCGCTTGTCCACGAGCCGGCGATCCAAATGTAATTCCATGTTGCCGGTGCCCTTGAACTCTTCAAAAATAACTTCGTCCATACGGCTGCCCGTGTCTATCAAGGCCGTGGCGATAATCGTCAAACTTCCGCCTTCCTCGATGTTGCGCGCGGCGCCGAAAAAACGTTTGGGCTTATGCAACGCGTTGGAATCCACACCGCCGGACAATATCTTGCCCGAATGCGGCTGCACGGTGTTGTAGGCGCGCGCAAGACGCGTGATGCTATCCAGCAAGATGACCACGTCCAAGCCATATTCGACAAGGCGCTTTGCCTTTTCACTGACCATTTCGGCAATCTGCACGTGACGTTCGGGCGGCTCGTCGAAGGTGGAACTAATGACTTCGCCCTTCACGGAACGTTCCATGTCGGTGACTTCCTCAGGTCGCTCGTCGATCAAGAGCACGATCAACTTGGCCTTGGGATTGTTTTTGGTGATGGAATTGGCGATCTTTTGTAGCAGCACCGTTTTACCCGTGCGCGGAGGCGCGACGATAAGACCGCGCTGGCCCTTACCCACTGGCGTTAAGAGATCCATAACACGCATCGAGATTTCATCCGGAGTCGTCTCTAAAATAAAACGGCTATTCGGATAGAGCGGCGTCAAATTGTCAAACAGGATAATGTCCTGGGCCTTCGCGGGGTCCTGGAAATTAATGGCTTCCACGCGCAGCAGCGCAAAGTACCTTTCCTTTTCTTTGGGCGGTCGAATTTGGCCGCTTACCGTGTCGCCTGTCTTCAAGTCGAAGCGTCGAATCTGCGATGGGGAAACATAAATGTCTTCTGGGCATGGCAGATAATTGTAATTGGGCGAACGCAGGAATCCGAAACCGTCGGGAAGCACTTCCAGCACGCCTTCGCCGAACATCTGGCCGTGGCGAGATGCGTTCGCTTTTAAAATCTCGAAAATCAACTCGTGTTTCTTCAGCGTACTGATGGACGTGATGCCGAACGACTTGGACATCTTGGTCAAATCGGCCATTGTCATGCGCTGCAAATGCGTGATGTTGAGTTTGACTGCCCCTTCCATCGGAGGAAGCTGCTCTTCCTGAACCTCGGGAGCTTCGTCACGTGGTGCGTTGTGCACTGGCCTTGCATCCATTCTGGGACGCGGCGGTCCGCCGGCCGAATACGGTTCTCGCTCTCGTGGAGTCTCCCTATCAAATTCTCTGGTTCTTTCTCGTGGCATCTTCCCTTCCTCCTTTTAACCTATCATCCCGTTAATTCCTTTAGTAGGTCCTGTACCTGCTTACGCAGCTTCACGCGGGACCCACCGTTATCTAAAACGTAATCGGCGCGTTTGCACTTTTCTGTCAGCGGCATTTGAAATTTTAACCTGCGAAGCGCTTCGTTGCGCCCCATACGCCCTGACTGTTCTACTCGCCGTAAAACCACATCTTTTGATGCCGCAACAACAACAACAACATCGAACAACTTTTCCAATCCCGTTTCGTACAACAACGGCACGCTTACCGCGCAGAGATGCTTGCCCTCTGCTTTTTGCGCGACCAAGAATCGCTTGATTTGACGCCTCACCGGAGGGTGCACAATGAGGTTGAGTCTTTCCAGCTTTCGGCCATCCGCGAAAACTATTTTTGCCAGCTTTGCCCTGTCTATGGCTCCATCCTGCTTGAGTATGTCCAGACCAAAAGCCTTGATCGTCTTTTTAGCGGCCGCCTCCCCGGGCGCCAACACCTCGCGCGCCACATCGTCGGCCTCTAGCACCGGCATCGCTTGTTGCGCGAACAATCCCAATACAGTGCTTTTTCCGCTGCCCAAAACACCGGTCAACCCGATGCGTATCACTGTGGAGAACTTCCTGCCGTCTCTCTCACGCGTTGAACCTGCATTCGGCCAAACATGGCGGAGGCTTCTCTGCGGGCTCCTTCCACATTTCCCATTTGGCCATACGATTGCACGGCTAGAATTCGCGCCTCGTCTGCTCCGGGATTCATCCCTAGGGCCCGATGCGCCCAATGCAGCGCCTTTGCTGGAGCACCTACAGCGAGACATTTAGAGGCCATCTTCATGCAAAAATGAGACTTATGAATATCTGTTTGGTCCACCACGCGGTAGATGAGGTACTTGTCATTTTGATAGAGCAGCCGGAAACAATTCAATAATTTGGGGTTTATCTCAAACTTTATAAGATTGGTTTTGCCAGACGGCCGGGGAACCCCGACCAAATACCGAAAGGAATTTATGGAACGATCCGCATAAAAACCTTTACTGTGTACATAGTACCTCACCCCCCATGTTTTGCACAAGGAATAAAATACATCTTCTTTTTCGGCGATCAGGGCCTGCTCGAACAGACTGATCTTGTCCCGGAAAAGCGCGGACTCGTATTTGGGCTGAAGGACGATTGTTCTGTGGGCATAGGAGGAAAAACTTGGGGAAAGTGCATAGCTCGCCAATATCACCGCGTCTTCGGGTGTATGTGTTTTTGTCCAGTCAACGATTTCGTTCAGCGCACGATAGTCCACGTCCCTCCCCAAATACTGGACTTGGCGCGTCAGCTCCTTTGCCTCCACGATCAGCATCAGAGCAAAACAGGAAATCCAAATAATTCTTCCGATCCGCCCGGCCGGAACCATCGCGGCCAATCCCAAGGCCGCAAAAAAAACCCAAAATACTTCCATGCGCACGAACAGCACGGCCAGGAACCAAAACAATAATCCGTTGCACAAGAGAAGCTTTCCTGCGGGGGTCAAACTGCCACGCAACCAGCGCAACGTGGAAAAAATCATGGCGACACCCCATAGCAACAGCGCCGGGCCGTAATAATTCCAGATGCGGCCCCATGTCGCCGAATGAAGCGCCGGAACCCACAGCGCGCGGACTTCGTAGGGCAATAGCGCGGGGTTGTCGGG
Organism: uncultured Actinomycetota bacterium; assembly: GCA_964583365.1. Lineage (GTDB taxonomy): Bacteria > Auribacterota > Ancaeobacteria > Ancaeobacterales > CAZGMX01 > CAZOWS01. Next base: position 3,941 of record CAZOWS010000212.1, on the reverse strand, counting down.
TTTGATGTTGATGAATTTTATTTTATACCAAAGCAACGTCACAAAATGATTGTAGGAATCTTTCGCGGAAGATTGCGTGCTGGCGAGGAAGCAAAATAGGACAGAAAGCAGCATGAAGAAGATCATGCCACGCAACACGCCTTTTTCTCCCGAAAGCGAAGCAAAAGTGGACGCGCAAAAAAGAGCGGCGAGTAGCATCATAGGAAGGCTGTACCATGCTGCATGGCAGCGCAAATACGTGTCGCAGGAGCCCGTCGCAAGAAGTGCTAGGAGGAAAATCGTACTAATGCTTTTCATGGAAGAATTTCCGAACGATGGCCACAGGACCAGAGCCGCCGTGGCGACAAAGATGAGTAGATACACCTGCACCATGTCCCACAGCATCCACGCGAGACATAAACTCAACGCCGATGCCGCAATAGCCAGGACAAAAGATCGGTTATTAGGATTATCGTTCGCGCGAAATTTTAAAGCCAGGACAAGAAAGAAAAAATGTGTCCACAAAAACGGTAGGGAGAAATTTTCACTCAACCACTCCTGACCCGTGGAGCGCAGTACGGATGGAATCAACAGCGCGTAGGCCAGTGCGCCGAGGGATGGCAAGAGAACGCCTCCGGTGATCACAGCCACGCAACCAAACAACGCCAAGATGCCCAGGCAATAGACAGGTGCCGTTACGGCATGAAAGAAAGTTTCAAGCGAGAGATTCTTTCCGATGGTTTCTGACGTGCTCCGCTTGTCACTCAGAATGACAGACACCGGGCTATATATCTTGCCCCAGAAAACGGGGGCAAGCACGTTGAGCGACTCGCGGGGCCGAATACCCTCTGGGTATCCCACGGTCGGATCCAGTTCTGGCATGCCCGATCGTGCGGACAACTCTCCGTAATGCAGCGCTAAGGCACTTTCCAACGTAAATGGAGTTTTTCCCTCCCTGGCTTCCTGCACATCCATCACGCCCCAGCGGACCATCACACCGATCACGTAAATTGCTACCGCGCAGACGATCAGGAGAGCGACATTCCAGGTTCGCTCTGAACCCGTCATAATTCTGCCCAGTTCTTGCCTACCTTTATGTCCACCTTCAGTGGCACATCGAGTTTCACTACGTCTTCCATCGCCGCCCGAACGCAGGGTATGATTTTTTCCACTTCGCTTTCAGGCATTTCCAACACGAGTTCGTCGTGAATTTGTAAAAGCATGCGCACGCTCTTGCTGCCGGCAAGGTCTTTGTCCAACCGGAGCATGGCCATCTTGATGATGTCCGCGGCGGATCCCTGGACAATGGTATTGACCGCCGTGCGCTCCGCGAATTGGCGCAGGTTGAAATTGGAGCTGCTGATTTCAGGCAAATAGCGCCTTCTGCCCAAAATCGTTGTCACGCATTTGTCCTGGCGGGCTTTGGCCAACGTTTGTTGAATGAAGTACCACACGCCCGGATAGCGCGCAAAATAGGCATCGATGAACGTCTGGGCCTCGGCCGGTGTGATGTTCATGTCCTTGGACAGAGAGAAAGCGCCCATGCCATAGAGTATGCCGAAATTCACGATCTTGGCCCTGCGGCGCTGTTCGTCGCTGACTTCTTCCGGCGGAAGGCCAAACACCAAGCCCGCGGTGTGGCGATGAACATCCACTTCCTTTTGAAAGGCTTCCAGTAAACTCGCGTCTGCCGAGAAATGGGCAAGAATGCGTAATTCGATTTGCGAATAGTCGGCTCCTAAGAGCAGCATCGCTTGCCCGGCGGGTACGAACGCGCTACGAATTCTTTTGCCCATTTCCGTTTTTACGGGGATGTTCTGCAAATTAGGATCACTGCTGGAAAGCCTGCCCGTGGCGGCTACTGTTTGATTGAACGACGTGTGTATACGGCCCGTGACGGGGTTGACGAGGGTTGGAAGCGAGTCGCTGTACGTGGATTTCAATTTGGCAATAGTACGGTAATTCAGAATCAGATGCGGCAGCTCATGCGTCCGGGCCAGACTTGTCAAGACGTCCACGTCGGTGGAATATCCGGTTTTTGTTTTGCGATGCGTGGTCAACTTTAATTTCTCAAAAAGGATGCGGGCCAATTCTTTGGTCGAGGCGATGTTGAATTCCTCCCCGGCCAGCAAATAAATCTCGCGCGTGATCTCTTGAATCTTGTTTTCGAATTCTTTGGAGAGCTCGCGGAGCAAATCCTGATCCACCGCGATGCCGCGAAATTCCATTTTGGCCAAAACTAGCTCCAGAGGTATTTCCACGTCGTGGAATAATTTATCCAATTGCTTGGACTCTAGCAAAGGTGCCAGGACATGCTTTGCGCGCAGTAGGACAGCGCCTTCGGCGCATGCGTAGCGCGCGAGCTCCTCTGCAGGCACATCGCGCATAGCACGCGCTTCTTTGCCTTTGCCAAGCATCTCGGCTATCGTCGTGATACGTTCGTTTAGAAATTCGAGCGCGATGTCCCCGATGCCGTGATGCATTTTAGAAGGGTTGAGCAAATACGAGGCGAGCATGGTGTCGAATGTCGTTGGCCCAGCAGCGTGCAGCGTGACGTCATGCCGCAAGAGAAGCACCGCATCGTATTTGATGTCGTGTCCTATCTTGCTTAGGGAACTATCCGAAAATAATTCTCTGGTTTGATCCATGAATTGTTGCGTCGAAATATCTTTTCCCAAGGACACGTAAAAAGGCCCGTCCTCAGCCGTCACGAACATGGCCCCCAAAAGTTCAGCCTGCATGGGATACAGGCTAGTGGTCACTAAATCGAAAGCGAATTCGCCGGCCTTTCGCAGAGCCTCTATCCTGCGTGTAAAATCTTCCATGCTTTCCACCAACACGACTTGGTGGCCGACAGGTTGCTCGGCCACGGTCATCCATTCCTTCAGGAGACCCGCGAATTCGAGGCGCTTGAAAAGATCCAATAGTTTCGGCCTATCCGGTTCTTTTCTTGCGCAGTCTTCGAGTGTCGCCGCCACGGGTACATCCGTATGCACACGCACAAGATCCAGATTGGCTAGTACGCGATCGCGATGTGCGCGCAAATTCTCCCGCACGCTGTTGCTCTTGATTTTTTCTATGTTTGTGTACACGCCTTCGACGGACCCAAAATCTCGTATAAGGCCCGCCGCGGTTTTAGGGCCGATACCCGGCACACCGGGAATATTGTCCGAGGTGTCCCCGGTCAAGGCGAGCAAGGCGACGATCGCCGCGGGTTCCACACCCATTTTTTCTTGCACGGCCTTTGCATCGTACACGAGTGCCTCTTTAGCTGGACTCACGATGCGCACGTCGTCGTCCACAAACTGCATCATGTCTTTATCCGAGGTGAGAAGCGTTGTCTTGATCCCTGCCGCCTTCGCCCTATGGGCCATGGTACCCATGATGTCGTCGGCTTCAAAGCCTTCCAATTCCAATAAGCGCACGTTGTAGGCCGCTATCATCTCTTTGATCAGAGGTAATTGCGCAACCAGTTCCTGGGGCATACCGGGCCGATGGGCTTTGTATTGCGCCAACTGCGCATGCCGGAACGTCGGCGCGGCTAAATCAAAGGTAACCGCGACGAAATCCGGTTTTTGTTCCTCGAGAATTTTTTGCAGAGCGCGCGCAAACCCATACACGGCGTTGGTTGGCATCCCCTGCGAGTTAGAAAGACTCTGAATGGCAAAAAAAGACCGGTAGGCAAACGCGGTGCCGTCCAGGAGATATAGCTGTGGGGATTGTTTTTTCATAGAAAAACCTATTGATACCATTTCCGGTAATGGGCGCTAGCTTGGGGTTCTTTCGCTGCGACCACCTCCGCGCGTACCCCATTGGCGAATGCGGCTCATGGACCCTCGGCTATAATTGCCGCCGTCTCCATTCGCCGCATTCGCTCAATGGGGCCCACGCGCGCCCGGTGAGTCGCTGCTCAAGAACCCCAAGCTAGCGCCCTCAATCATTTCCATTAGGAACCTACGGAT
>CAZOWS010000211.1:0-11971 GCA_964583365.1 uncultured Actinomycetota bacterium | reverse complement strand
CAGGCCGCGCGCGTGGCCGATAGAACAGCCTTCTTCCTCATGGGCGAACTCGTTGAATTGGGAGACACAGCCATGATGTTCACCACGCCGAAAGACAAAAGAACGGAAGATTATATTGTAGGTAGATTCGGATAAATGCGAAGGTGGGGGGACATGACCTAATGTATATTTCCCGCGCAGCGGGAAATATACATTAGGATCGTGTCCCCCAATTCCCGAGCGCAAGTGAGATAAATACATGACAACAAAAATCAAAGTAAACAAACTCAACCTCTTCTACGGCACCTTCCACGCCTTAAAAGACGTGAGCATGGACATCACAGAAAAGCAAGTCACCGCAATCATCGGCCCCTCGGGCTGCGGCAAATCAACGCTTTTGCGCGTGTTCAACCGCATGAACGATCTCATCGAAGGCGTGCTCGTCAATGGCCAAATCTTTTTAGACGGACAAGATATTTTGAGCCCCGCAAGCGACATCGTGGAATTGCGCACAAAAGTTGGCATGGTTTTTCAGAGACCCAATCCGTTTCCGCTATCGGTATTCGAGAATGTTGCCTTCGGTCTGCGCATTCATGCGCTGGCGCGCGGCCGTGAGCTGGAAACTATTGTGCGAGACAGCTTGCAGGCCGTATTGCTTTGGGATGAATTGAAAGACAGGTTGCACACAAGCGCACTGAACCTTTCTCTCGAACAGAAACAGCGCCTTTGTATCGCAAGGCTCCTTGCCGTAAAACCTGATGTGCTGCTGATGGACGAGCCATGTTCCGCGTTAGACCCAGTCTCCACGCGACGCATCGAAGATTTGATGACAGACTTGAAAAAAGATTACACGGTAGTCATCGTCACGCACAACATGCAACAAGCCGCGCGTATCTCGGAGAACACGGGCTTCATGCTGCTAGGCGAATTGATCGAGATGGGCGATACGAAGGAAATATTCACCAACCCCAAAGACAAACGCACCCAGGATTACATCACGGGTAGATACGGGTGAAATGGGGTCATGTCCGTGCATTTCGGATTTCTCGGGTATCAGAACCTGTGATAGAATGAATTTTCTTATGCCAACATCTCAAAGGAGGATTTATGAAGAAAATATTGATGATCGTTGTAGCGGCGCTTTTCCTGGGCTGCATAGGAATCGCTTATCATACGGCAAGCAGCGTTGCCGCAGAATCCGCCATAAACCCTATTTGTCCCTCATGTGATATTAAAACCTCCGTCGGGGAAAAACCCATTCTATCCAAGCTAGCGGGCAAAAACCATAAATGCCAATTCTGCTCCAAGGAGTACACCGTCGCTGCTGATCAAACAGCGAACATGTGCAAGGTGTGCGGTGGCGAAGTTATTGCATGCCCCGCATGTGGCTTAGCATCGTTGGTCAGGACCTAACTCGCTTTGTCGTCTACACCGCGTTGTCGTCCAAGTGATGGTGTTTTATAACCTTACCCTCTACGATATAAATCACTTCCTCGGCGATGTTGGTGGCATGGTCGGCAATACGCTCCAAATGACGGGCCACTAAAATCAAATCCACTGCGCGCTCGATCGTGGACGTGTTAGAAATCATGGTCGTCAATAATTCCCTAAAAACTTGATCGTTGAGCGAGTCCACGATGCTGTCTCTTTTGCAAATCTCCTGGGCGAGCACGGGATCGCTATTCACGAAAGCGTCAATACTGTCCTTCACCATCTTTTGGGCTTCTTCGGCCATGCGGGGAATATCGGTCAAGGGCTTCAACACAGGTTTTGTAAGCAAATCAGCCGCGCGTTCCGCAATGTTCACCGCCTGATCTCCCATACGTTCCAAATCATTGTTGATTTTCATGGCAGCAGCGATGAATCTCAAATCCACGGCCATCGGCTGGTGCAAAGCCAGCAGTTTCAGGCAAAGATCCTCAACTTCCAGTTCCAGATCATTTATTTTGTGGTCATTGTGAATGACGTCGTTGGCAATTTTCTCGTCGCGATGGACAAGACTCTTCACGGACTGATAAATGGCTTGCTCTACCGCGCCCGCCATTTCCAGCAACTTGTTTTTCAGTAGTTTCAATTCTTCATCAAAATGTCTTTCCATTTTTTCTCCTAGGCTTGGATAAATACTATCATGGATATTCTCTCATTGCGAGCATAGCGAAGCAATCTCGTAAGGCCTTTCGGGATTGCTTCGCTACGTTCACCGTGGCGCCTTTGGCAAATCCCGCAGCACTTGAAAGGCAAATTCCCTCAGCGCCTCCTCTTCCCTTTTATTAAAGGCAAACGCGCTGGGTTCCAATTCAATCACCCTCTTCGCTTCCTTCTTCCAGACCACGCTGGCTGCGCCGGTTTTTTGAGGGTTGATCAGATAAGCGGAATACCGCACGATTAATTGCCCTTCATTGTCGAAGCGCCGATTGTCCCACTCCTGAATATTCACCAGCAGGAAATAATCCGCCGGAATCATCTTGTGTAGATTCGCGTAGGTAACCTCACGACCACGCAGCTCCAATCGATGATAAAACTCAGGAAAATCAGGCCCAGTGATTACCTTGTATCCCTTGTGCAAAAGCGTCCTCGCCAAACAGTCGTTCACTAGCTCTTGCATTTTGGCGAGGCGCTTGGCCTCCACGTCCGGGCTTTTCTTTCCCCGTAGCGATGCAAATTTCTCCTTCAACCAGACCGAGTCCGTCGTAGCCTCGGAAAGATTAAAGCGCGGATCCCCTTCGTTTTGCACCGGCAATATCGCCACGCTAGGCTCAGCGACAGCCCTCTCCGACACAAGCGCCAAAATTGCCGCGCAACAGATTGCTTTGAAGAACGTGTGTTTCATGAGAGGCTAGCTCTTCTCCAACCGCGGTTTGCCGTCACAATGTATCTCGGACAAAGTATTCTCCAGTTACCCCTCACCTTTCCTTTAGAATTTCCAAGCTAGATCCGATTGCGTGCGTAATACTTTTTCCGATGTGCTGAAGCTTGCCGCAGACTGATCGTTCACGGGCATCACCACGTATCCGGTCAAGTTCATCTGCATGCTCGGCGTCAAGCGATAGCTCAAGCCGAACTTATTGCCTTTGCGATTGGTAAAGCCGTTGTAACCGGGCCCGCCGAAGTCGCTGTCGTTGAATGCAGCAGCCGTCGCGTTGGCTTCCAGATAGTAGTAGGCCCAATTCAATTCCCAATCGCCGGGCTTCTCGTTCAGGCCGTATGTCAGACCAATGCCATAGCCGTTGTCTCCTTTGCCCGCGCCACTCTCCACGATGTTTCGAATATTCTTCGTGTAATTGGCGAATGCCTTGAGTTTGCGGCCGAACAAATCCATGTTTGTTGCGTGATAAAAATCCAGCACTTGCGGAGAATCGTCCTGCGTGAAATTTGTGCGCAAGAGACTTGCTCCACCACCCGCAGGAGCGCCCACGGTTGCGAAATAATTCACGAATTGGTAAAAGCTCATGGCTCCCGTGAACGAAATCGGCTTCTCCGCTTTGAAGGCATCAGTCATGAGCGTAAATGCTACCTGATACGCGTACAATTCAGCATCCGTGGCCGGTCCCGAATTCTCGTTCAATAAAAATTGGCCGAGATTGATTTGAGACTTGATCTTATTTTCTGGAGTATCGTAGAGCAGCAAGTTGATCGTTTCATAGGCGCCCTCAGGCGTTACATCGCCGTCCCATACGTTCGGGGTTGCGTATTTGAGAAACGGATTCTCTACTTTGCCGCCGCCGATCACCACATCCTTGAGGGGTCCAAGATCTCTCAATTGATGGGGCTTGTACGTCGCGTAGGCCTTGTCGAAAAACACGGGTTTATAATTGAAATATCCGGGATTGCCCAGCGTCACGTTGGTCCCATTTGGATCCGTGGCGCTGCCGGTGACAATGCGGAATCCGGCGGTGAAATCATCGCCTAGATCCTTCTCTATCCCGTAACGCAACCTGACACGAAAGCGATTTCTTTGCCTGTCTATCGCGCCATGGTCGGCATTCCCGTCGTAAAAGTAAAAGTTCTCCATGCGCAGCCGCATGTCACCGCCTTGTTTCAAACCCTTAAGCCAACCTGTCGAGCTGTAGAGTAATTCCTTGAATGAGTCCTGATCCATCGCGGTGGCAACCGGGGCTTGCACAACGGTTTCCTGATGCACGGTTGACTGTTGCTGTTTAAGCTGTTGAATTTCTAAGTTCTGCCCTTCGATGGTTTCCTGCATGTTCTTCATCTGGGCTTGCATTTCACGAACAATAATGGCGAGGTCCTTGCCGTCTTCGGTAATTCCCTGATCCGCTAGTACCGGGACCGCAGCCATGGCGGCAAAAAACACCAAGGCTGGTAACAGCGGAAGCCCGCCCATCGGGAATCCCCACTGCCACAGTTTCTTTAAATTCTCTTTCATGTGATTTCTCCTTTTGTTGGGCATAGAATACAATTTTGATTTGAAGAGTCCATATGCGGAACGTAAATTTGCTGTAAATCGGAAGAGGAACAAAGGCTATTTCTATATTCTGTCATCCTGAGCACATTCGGCTTCGCTCAGTGTAAACTCCGCGAAGGATCTCTAACGCAGATCCTAAACTGTCTCAATTATTTTACTATCGGAAGCGTAAAAACAAACGTGGAACCCTTACCTAACTCACTGTGAACTCCAATGCGCCCGCCGTGCTTTTCGACGATGTGTTTGACAATGGAAAGCCCGAGACCCGTGCCGCTGTCTACGAGGCGGTTGCGATCTTTTTCCACGCGGTAGAATCTTTCAAAAACACGCGCCAGCGATTCAGCCGGAATGCCGGCTCCAGAATCCTGCACAGACACTTCAACTCCATCCTCCTTCGCAACCGCACAGATAGCTATCGTGCCGCCGTCGCGATTGAATTTGATCGCGTTGTCTATCAAATTGCTGAACACCTGCTTGAGCCGGTGGGCATCCGCGTGAACGCTAAGGCTTGAATCAACATCAATCGTCAACGTGATCTTTCGCGCGGCGAGCCGGGTCTGGAAGGAATTCGCGCAATCCTGCACCGCGTTACGCAACGGCATCGCGGCCAAGCGGAACGCCACGTCCTGCGATTCAATTTTAGCCAAGTCCAGTAAATCACCGATCAAATCCCCGAGACGCCCGGCGTTGCTTTGAATAATAGAGAGAAACTCTGCGCTCTCCTTCTCATCCTTAATGGCGCCACCCGAAAGCGTCTCCACGGAACCCATGATGGAAGCCAGCGGCGTTCGGAGTTCGTGGGACACGTTGGCAACAAAATCTCGGCGCATGGTTTCCGCCTTCTTCAACGCGGTCACGTCGTGCAGAACGGCCAAGACCCCGTGTTCTTTATCCAACAATTCCAGATGAACAGCCCGCGCTTCGAAAAAACGCGGCTCCTGATCCACGATTTCGAGCAATCCCACTTGATCTTGCTTGGATTCCAGACAAGCCCGCAAAATATTATAGAGGTCTTTATTGCGCAGAACTTCCAGTATGCGCTTGCCGCGAGCGGCCTCGGCCGACGTCCCAAAAAATTTCTCGAACGCGGGATTCACAAGAAGTATTTCGCCGTCTTCGCGCGTGAGTATCACGGCCTCCTGCATGCCGCGAAACACAGCGCGCAACTGAATCTGCGCGCTGCTCAAGTCCTCGATATTACGTGAGGCTTCTTCTGCGCGCTGCTGATCGTCCCAAAGAATTCTTTCGTAATACCGTCGTTGATGCGAAAATGCGGCGAAGCCCGCGAGCCCAGAAGCGCAAAGAAGAAGGATAAAATAGCTAAGAGGCATTGTCCGAATCGAGGCGATAGCCGATACCCTTGACGGTCACGATGGATTTAGCAATCGTCTTGAGTTTTTTGCGTAGATGCGTGATATGCGCGTCCACGGTCCGTGTCTCCACCTCTCCCGAGCGATTGTATCCCCAAACATTTTCCAGCAAGAATTCGCGCGTGAGGGCTCTGCCCTTCCCGTCGATCAACGCCTTCAAGAGGACAAATTCCTTTGCTGTCAAATCCACGGGCGCGCCTTTGAACCTGGCCGTGTACTTGGTGAAATCCACTTCGAGCATGCCACGCTTGAAGATGTCGCTCGGCGGCGCCGGGTGCGTGCGCCGGAGAATCGATCCCACGCGCGCGACTAGCTCCCGCGGCGAAAAGGGCTTCGTCACGTAATCGTCCGCGCCCATTTCCAGCCCCACGATTTTATCCACCTCTTCGGCCTTTGCCGTCAACATCAAGATGGGGATATGGGCGGTCTTCCCATCGCGCCGAATAGCGCGGCAAACTTCCAGGCCGTCCATCTTGGGTAACATGATGTCCAAGATGATCAGGTCTGGTAATTCTTTGCGCGCAATGGTAAGCGCGATCTCCCCGTCTCCCGCGCACAATGTGCGATACTGGCTTTTAGCCAAGTTGTACTCGATCACGCGGCTCATGTCCTTGTCGTCTTCGACAATCAATACTTTTTCTTTCATGATCTTAATCAACCCAATGTCCTTCTTCCCTCATGCTCACGCATTTTTCGTTGCCCACGATGATGTGATCCAGCAATTCTATACCCAGAACCTTCCCGGCCGCTTGTAATCTTCGTGTAATTTCTTTGTCGTCTTTCGATGGCGTGGGATCGCCCGAAGGGTGATTGTGGGCAACGATCACCGACTTCGCGTGAGCAGCTACGGCCTCCCCAAATACCTCGCGCGGATGCGCGTGCGCGGAATCCAGCGTGCCAACGCTCACCCGCTCACGACCCAACAATTTATTTTTGGCGTCCAAATACAACACCACGAAATGCTCCTTACTCAATCCCTTCAAGATCGCGCTTAAATAGTCGGAGGCATCCTTAGCCGAAGAGAGACTTGCGCGCGGTTTGCGCTGGCTGCCGATGACACGCCGCCCCAATTCGACACCGGCCAGAATCTGCGCGGCTTTGCCCGGACCGACGCCAACCAGCTTGCGTAAATCTCCCGGCTTGGCCGCGGATAAAGCCGCGATATCCTCGAATTTTGCCAGCACCTCGTGAGCCAGCTCCAGCGCGGACTTTTTTGCCGTGCCCGTGCCGAGCAGTATCGCGAGCAATTCCACCTCGGATAAGGCCGATGCCCCCTCCCTCGCAAGCCTTTCGCGCGGCCGACTATCGGGCGGCAGTTGTTTGATCGTTGCCAAGCGAAGGCTCCTCAAACTGAGTGAATTCATGCAGCATGGTAGCCGGCAGTTCGACACGAATATGCACCTTGTTGCCGGAATAGCGCATCGCCAGCACATGCCCGTGACTCAACACATGCGCGATAGCCCTGGGCTGCGTCTGCGGCAGCACGAGATTCACGGGAACCAGGAACGCATTGAACATTCCCTCGAGCGCTTTCATTAAATTATCCAAACCCGTTCCATCCTTCGCGCTGACCATGACCGAGCCATCGAGGTCCTTCGGTAAGCGATGTGTTTCGTCGCGCATCGCGATATCCATTTTATTCAAGACCATGAGCATGGGCCTGTCCTCAGCGCCGATTTCCTTCAAGACATCCGCCACGGCCTGTATCTGGGTTTCCATGTGGGGACTGGACGCATCCACCACATGCAACAACATATCGGCGACAACAACCTCCTCCAGCGTGGCCTTGAACGCGTCCACCACCGTATGCGGCAATTTGCGTATAAACCCCACGGTGTCGGTCAGAAAAAATTGGCGGCGATTCGGCAACGTCACCTTGCGCGTCGTGGGGTCTAGCGTCGCGAAAAGCTTGTCCTCGACGAGCACATCGGATTTGGAAATGGCATTCATCAACGTGGACTTGCCCGCATTGGTATATCCGACAATGGCCACCACGGGCACTTCGCTTTTGTGACGACGCTTGCGCTGCGTCGCGCGTTGCTGACGCACGCGTTCGAGCCCGTCGTTCAAACGCGTGATTTTTTCCCGCACGCGCCGTCTGTCGATTTCCAATTGCTTTTCACCGGGTCCGCGCGTGCCAATGCCTCCTTCTTGGCGCGACAAATGCGTCCAGGCCCCCGACAAACGCGGCAGCAGATATTGTAGCTGCGCCATCTCGATTTGCAATTGCCCTTCTTTCGTGCGCGCGCGTTGGGCGAATATGTCCAAAATTAATTCCGTGCGATCGAGCACTTTAAGGCCCAGACCAACTTGGAGATTCCGAGATTGTGCGGGAGTCAATTCATCGTCGAAAAGGACGAGATTGGCCTTTTGCAAATGGCAGATGTGGCGAATTTCCTCCACCTTGCCGCTGCCGATAAAATAGGAAGAATTGGGCTGGCTGCGTTGCGAAACACTCGTGTGCACAACATGGGCCCCGGCGCTGGCGGCCAACAAGGAAAGCTCGGCCAGAGAATCTTCCGTGTCCCAACGGTTGCGGCCGGGCAATTTTAATCCGACCACAACGGCTTTTTCCGCCGGCCGAACCGTTAATTCTGATGGTCTACGTCCGATAATGTCCTCACATCTTCTTTGTCATCCTGAGCGGCTTTGTCATCCTGAGCCGAAGGCGAAGGATCTCTCGTTGGATCAAGCTAGATCCTTCGCTTTGCTCAGGATGACAGCTACCACATCGTTACTTCTTGTTTCCTCCCCCACCCTGATCCAATGAATTCTAGCATCCTTCTTGAACCACGTATATTGCCGCTTGGCGAAACGCCTCGAATTGCGTTGCACTAGTTCCACGGCCGTTTTGCGATCGTACGCGCCGTTCAACCAACCGATGACTTCCTTGTATCCAATCGCCTGAGCCGCGATTTCATTTTTGTCCAACCCTTGAGCGAGCAATCCCCGCACTTCTCTTTTCAAACCCTTGCGAAACATCTGCGTCACGCGGCGATCCACGCGGCGATACAATTCTGCTCTATCCATCTCCAAGCCTACAGCCAGAAACCGATAAGGGAACGAAACTGTACCTTCCCCCCTGGCGGGGGAAGGCCAGGATGGGGGGGCTTGCAATTCCGACATAGTCTTCCCCGCGATATGCTGCACCTCCAGCGCCCGAATCACGCGCCGCACATTGTTGGGGTGAATTTTCTTTGCCGCATCAGGATCAATGCGACAGAGCTTGTCGTACAGCCAGCGGTTTCCTTTACTCTCAACCTGTCGCTCTAGCGCAGTGCGAATTTCTTCGTCCGCGCCGGGTCCTTCGAACAAGCCATCCAACAAGGTCTTAAAATACAGCCCTGTCCCCCCAACCACAATCGGCACTTTTTTTCGCCTCACTATCGCGCGCAAGACACGCATGGCCTTGGCGCGAAACAGCGATACATTGAATGATTTGGCGGGCCGAACAATATCTATCAAATGATGCGGCACCCGCCGCTGAACCGCTCGACTCGGTTTCGCCGTTCCAATATCCATGCCGCGATACACCTGCATGGAATCGCAAGAAATGATTTCGCCGCCTATTTTTTTTGCGAGCGCAACAGCGATATCGCTTTTACCCACGGCCGTGGGACCAACGAGAAATAGTACAAATGGATTCTTCATCATAGATGGTCTAAAATTTCGTCCGTGCTTCGTCTCAATTCACTACTCGGCATCTTCATTATAATCGCGATCGGCTTCGCGCTGTCGGAAAAACGCTCGGCCATACTATGGCATTCTGTCGTCGGGGCAATGGGACTTGCTATCGGCATCGGGGCGTTGGTATTCTTAGCCCCAGGAAGCGCGATCTTCTTCCTCTATCTCAACAATGCCGTGGTCAAGCTGCTAGATATTTCGCGCGAGGGAACCTTTTTCGTGTTCGGGGCATTGTCGCTATCGCCAGGTGAAATAGGCCTCGCAGGTGAGCAATCCCTGGGATTCTTTCTCGCGTTCCAAGTCTTGCCCGCCGTGATATTTTTTAGCTCCTTGATGTCGCTATTGTATTTTGTAGGTCTGATGCAGCCAATCATCCGTTTTTTTGCACATCTGTTCAAACGCTTCATGCGCATCTCCGGCGCCGAGGCGATGTCCTCGTCGAGCAATATATTCGTGGGCATCGAAGCCGTTTTCACGATCCGTCCGTATCTGGCCAAGCTCACGCGCTCCGAATTATTCGTACTACTCACATGCTCCATGGCCACAACAGCATCCACGACACTGGCCATTTACATCTCTTTTCTGAAACAGCAAATTCCAACCATAGCCGGGCATCTGATATCCGCCTCCATCATCGCCATCCCCGCCGCCATAGCGATGGCAAAGCTCATGGTCCCTGAAACCGAGCAACCCGAAACCATGGGAACCATGCCTCCACAAGCTCCATCGCCTTATTCGAATTTCATGGGCGCCATCGCCGAGGGAGCTATGGAAGGAATGAAATTAGCCGCAGGTATCGCAACATTGCTGATCGCTGTGCTGGGTCTGGTGGGCATAGCCAATTTCTCGATCGGGCAGGCAGCCGGCTTGTTGCCCGGCCATCCCACGCTTTCGATTCAGGCCATACTCGGTTGGACTATGATTCCATTCGCCTGGTGCCTGGGTATTCCAAGCGCCGAGATTCTCCCCGCCGCGCAACTCCTGGGTGAGCGCTTCCTCCTGACAGAGGTTGTCGCCTATCGCGACCTAGCCAAGTACGCCGCCTCAGGCCTCATTCAATCCCCACGCACAATGCTCATCATGAGCTACGCCCTCTGCGGCTTCGTCCACCTAGCCTCCCTAGCCATTTTCGTCGGCGGCATCAGCGCCCTGATCCCGGAGCGCCGCAACCAGTTGGCAAGCCTTGGCATGAAAGCTCTAATCGCGTCCTTCCTGGCTACCCTTATCACGGGCTGCGTCGCAGGGATTTTTTATTGGGGCTGATTCTGATTGCCCGGCTCGATAACAATCTCCAGACGCTCGCGGCTGATTTCAGCAAGTTTTTTCAAAAAATACAAACTAACCTTTTCTCTGCCGCTTTCTATCCCAGAAATGTATTGCTGACCGCAACCCATGAAGTTGCCCAATTCACGCTGTGTCATGAACGCTTTCTTGCGACACGCCCTGATTCTCTCCACAAGTCCCCTGTCAAACTCATCTAATTTCATGGGCGTAGATTGCCGGATTTTTATTCCCTTTGATTTAAGCTCTTTGGACATTCGCAGAAATGTTGCCTTCCATAGCGCTGCTTTTTCCTTCGTCCACGCATCGGAAACAATTTCCTTCTCAAGTGCTCGATAGTGGCGACAAAAAGCAACAGGAGAAATCAGTGCAAAAACTTGTTTGGGATCTGGCACTCTGGAAAGCAGAGCCCCCGCAATTTGAGGAAAACGAGGGTCATCATCGCGTGCAAGTATTTGCACAATTTTCTTATAAGAAATGGGAATATCCCAATGCCAGTTTTTTCTCATCATGCGTCCACGAATTTTCTGTTTAGTTTGTGAATGATTTCATCATCCAAATGAGAAAAAATAGCTCTCGTATCGCATCCGGGGGCTAAATCCAGAAGTTCCATGATCGTTTTTTGTTTTGGTATGGCCAAATACCATGACACAAGCCTTTCATAAGCATCTCTATCGGCATATTTTGGAAACCAATCGCTCAGCAACTCCACGCGCTGGGATAACGTGAAAACGTCAAATAAATCCTTGGTCTTCTGCCGACCGCCAGCTAATTTTCCCCCGACAACGGAGACGCGACTATTCCAGCCCGCAACGGCAAGAATTTTCCGATAGTAAATATCAGTGATAGAAGCCATGCCATCCATGCTGCCTGCTTCTAGCAG
This sequence comes from uncultured Actinomycetota bacterium, assembly GCA_964583365.1. GTDB lineage: Bacteria > Auribacterota > Ancaeobacteria > Ancaeobacterales > CAZGMX01 > CAZOWS01. The sequence continues at coordinate 348 of CAZOWS010000211.1, read as the reverse complement.
CTTCACGTAGTCGCTCACAAAATCTATCTTCAGGAATAAATCCTTCTTGATTTCGAACTCATAAACAGCCATGTTCAGATACTGTTTGCGCGTTTCTTCCGCAACCAAGACATGCTTAGAGCCTGTCTCACGCGTTATCGTTGTCGCAATTGCTCGATGCAGCTTTTGCGTGTAGACCTGAGTGAAGAAATCCAAATCCTCGGACATTCTATGGTTGTATCGCATACTGATGGCTGTGCCACCCACAAGATACACTTCTGGATATCTGGCTGCTACCAGTCTGAAGATGCGTTCCTGTGTTTTGCGCAAAAGATTGGTTTTCATAAATATACTAGTTATAGCTAGTAT
>CAZOWS010000210.1:0-4271 GCA_964583365.1 uncultured Actinomycetota bacterium | reverse complement strand
CTTCGGTTTCCGCGGTGCCCGTCATGCCGGACAATTTTTTGTACATGCGAAAATAATTCTGAATCGTGATCGTGGCGAAAGTCTGCGTCTCGCGCTCTATCTCCACTTCTTCTTTGGCCTCGAGGGCCTGATGCAATCCGTCCGAATAGCGCCGGCCGGGCATCAGGCGGCCCGTGAACTCATCCACGATGAGCACGCGATTGTCCTGCACCACGTACTCGACATCTTTTTCGAACAGGCAATAGGCCTTGAGCAATTGCGTCACGTTATGGACTTTCTCGGCTGTCGCGTCGGCGTCCTGTTGTAACTTGATTTTCCGCGCCTCTTTCTCCTCGGCGCTGGCCGTCTCATCGGCGTCAATGATTTGATGGCCCGTGATCATGTCGGTGAGAATAAATTCGTCCGGATGGCCCGGCGAAATCGCGTCGCGGCCCTTCTCGGTCAATTCGACGATGTTTTCCTTTTCCTCGATGATGAAATAGAGTTCCTCTTTCATGAGCGCGTTTTCAGCCTTGCGCATGTCGCTCAAGATGGACATCTCGGCCCTGTCGAGCAGTTTGCGCATCTCGGGTTCTTCGTTCATCTTCGCGAGCTGCTTGTTCTTGGGCATGCCGCGGCGGGATTGAAAAATCTTTGTCCCGAGTTCGTCCTGATTTTCGTCGGTGATGCCTTCTTTGTCGTATCGGTCTTTGGCCTCTTTGAGAAGGCGCGTGCAAAGCAAGGTCTGCTTGCGCACGAGATCGGCGACAACAGGCTTGAGTTTGTCGTAGCGATGCGTGGAAACCGATGCGGGACCCGAAATGATCAGCGGCGTACGCGCCTCGTCTATCAGAATGCTATCCACTTCGTCCACGATCGCGTAAAAATGTCCACGCTGCACCTGTTCTTCCTTTGAGGTGGCCAGACCGTTGTCGCGCAAATAATCAAAACCAAATTCGCTGTTGGTGCCGTAGGTGATATCGCAGGCGTACTCCTTTTTGCGCTGAGCCGAATGCATTGAGTTTTGCAACACGCCCACGGTCAATCCTAGATAATGGAATATTTCGCCCATCCATTGGCTGTCACGCATAGCCAGATAATCGTTCACGGTGACCAGATGCACGTTGTTGCCGGTCAGCGCGTTCAAGTACAGCGGCATCGTGGCAACCAGCGTCTTCCCCTCGCCGGTGGCCATTTCGGCGATTTTTCCCTGATGCAGGATGAGGCCGCCCATGAGCTGCGTGTCAAAAGGAATCATCTCCCAGCTCATCATGTGCCCGCAAACATCCCAGGATTTTCCGCAGAGGCGGCGGCAGGCGTTTTTAACAGCCGCAAAAGCCTCGGGCAGCAAATCATCGAGCGTCTCGGGATCAGGTCCCTCCTGCAAGCGCTTCTTGAATTCCTGAGTCTTCGCGCGCAACTGATCGTCGCTCAAAGACTGATAGGATTTTTCCAACTCGTTGATTTTGTTAACGATCGGAAGCATGCGCTTGGCGTCACGCTCGTTCTTGGAGCCGAATAGGAGTTTTAGGATGTAGGCAAACATGGCTTATTTTTTCTGTCATCCTGAGCACATTCGGCTTCGCTCAGTGTAAACTCCGCGAAGGATCTCTCTTTTGATCCAAGCTAGATCCTTCGCTGTGCTCAGGATGACTGTGAGTTTATAACTTATTTGTTCAGCGACTTCAAGATATTGCGGGCGAGAATTTCACCGATGCCCGGGAAGGCGGCCAATTCATCCTGCGACAGCGCTCGGATTTTTTCAATGGTACCGAACCGAGACAGCAGCATCACTTTCTTTCGAGCACCAACACCGGGAACATCGTCGAGCACCGATTGGCGAATGCGCCTGGCTCGCAGGGCCTTGTGATAACCGATGGCAAAGCGATGCGCCTCGTCGCGCAGATGCTGCACGAGATAGCGCGCCTGGCTACCAACCGGAAGTCGCAACGGCTCGGGATTTCCCGGTCGAAAGATCTCCTCCTCCTGCTTGGCCAGACTGACCATCGGAACATTCTCCAGCCCCATCTCGCGCATCACTTGCTGCGCCGCGCCCAAATGCCCCTTGCCTCCGTCTATCAATATTAAATCCGGCAGCGGCTTGTGCTCCATCACCAGCCGAGTGTAACGGCGGCGCACAACCTCCTGCATCATCCGATAATCATCTATGCCGGACACCTCGCGAATCTTGAACTTGCGATAATCCTTATTGGACGGCCTGCCGCCCACAAAGCGCACCATCGAGCCCACGGCCTGATTCCCGGCCAAATTAGAAATATCGAAGGCCTCGATTACATCCGGCAAATGGGTCATACCGAGCACAGCCTGCAACTCTTTTACTCCCTCATCCCGCTGCGAAGACGTACGGCGATACCATTGAATATTTTTCGGCCGGGAGCCGACCACTGCCTTCAACGATTGAATGTGATCGCGCAGCGTCGCGGCCTTCTCGAATTCCTGGGCCGCTGCCGCAGCTTTCATTCTCGTGTGCAGCGCCTTAACCAAGCCCTGATGATGACCCTCGAGCAGAAGGCAGGCATCTCGCATCGCTTCCATGTATTGCTCACGACTCACCTCCTGCATGCAAGGCGCGAGACAAGTCTTCATATGATAATAAATGCAATGCTTGGCCTCTTTAGGCCCGGGCTCGCGAAACGAGCAAGAGCGGATTTTGAAAAGCTTGCGCAGAAATTTGAGCGTGCGGCGCAAAGAGCGGCCGTCCGTGAAAGGGCCGAAATAGCGCGCGTTGTCGTTTTTCTTGATGCGCACAACCGTGAATTTGGGATACGTCTCGTCCAAACCCATGCGCACGATAGGATAGCGTTTGTCGTCGCGCAGGCTGACATTGTACTTGGGCTGGAATTCCTTGATGAACTTGCATTCCAAGAGCAGCGCTTCTTCTTCGGAGCGCAATCGAATGATTTCAATATCGCGCATCTGCTGGAGCATTAAGCCTATGCGAGCTCCAACAGGCCGCGCAAAATAGGACATCACGCGCTTGCGCAGCGAATTGGCCTTGCCGACGTAGAGAATCTCGCCCGAAGTGCCGCGCATGATATATATGCCTGGCGAGTCGGGGAAATCCTTGACGCGGTCTATGACCCGACTAGATCCTTCGCCGCGCTCAGGATGACAGTTCTGCGACATTATGCTTGCCTTTCTATGCCAAATGTTATCTAATACGCAGCTCAATATTAACACATCAAGGGGGAAGAATGCCGGCTCACAAGTCCGCGGTCAAACGCATCAAGCAATCTGCAAGGAATCACGACAAGAACGTTCAGACGAAGTCCGCTTTAAAAACAATGAGGAAGGATTTCCTCGCCCTACTTCCGGGTAAAAAAGCTGAAGCCGCCAAGAATATCGCTGCCCTGCAATCCGCAGTGGACAAGGCTGCCAAACGCGGCATCATTCACAAAAGCAAAGCGGGCAGAATCAAAGCCAGCTTGATGCATCGCTTAAACGCTACTGCCTAATTTTAACACCAGCAGTTCCGCCGCCATAGTTTCGCGCATTTGGCCTGTCTTGATCGCCTTATCGGCCTCGGCCAAAAGCGTGAAGAATCGCAGAGGGCTCACGCCTTTTATCTTTTTAGCCTTCGCGATAAACGCATCGCAGAAAAAGTTGGGAACTCTCAAGGACTGACAAATAACCCGACCCTGCTTGCCCTCGGCGAGCATCTCGGCAGCCTGATAGAGCTTCTCCGCCTGCGATCGTAGCAGCCCGAATATTTCCAGCGCGCTTTTTCCCTCGTCGCGCATCAATCGAATCAGTAATTCCAGGGCTTTTTTCTTGTCGCGCAGTGCCACCGCGTCGGCAAACTCAAAAACGCTTTGCGCCTGCTGCCGGAACACAAGGCTCTCGATATCGGCAACCATGATCAGCGGCTTGTCCGCGAGCGCAATGCTGATCTTTTCCAGCTCCGAGGACATCGCGGCAAGATCGTCCCCCACCCCATCGCGCAGACAAGCGAGTGCGTCGGGGTGGAATTTCAATTTTGGGAAGCGCCGCAAAAGGCGAGCTATCTCCACGTCCTGCCCCTCGGGGTATTGCTCGCCAGTCTCAACTATGGCGCAGGAGGACTCTATTGTCTTAGCCAACTTTTTGCGTCCATCTAGCTTGGCCATGCAAAACACCAGCACGCTGGTCGCGCAGGGATTTGTCAAATACGCCTCGAGCGATTCTTCCGACAACAACGCGTCGGCATTGCTCACAACCAAAAGCTTGCGCCCGCCCCCGAACGCAAATTGTTCTGCCGACGAGAGTATGTCGCCGATCGCATGCTCTTTGCC
>CAZOWS010000209.1:0-4867 GCA_964583365.1 uncultured Actinomycetota bacterium | reverse complement strand
AAGGCCCTGACACGCTCATCTTCCATCTCCACCGTCCCGTTCGGCATTGTGCGTGCCAGCCCGTGCACGTCGATGATATCCTCGATCCTTTCGGGTGTGAGATAGCCAACTAAGAATTGTTCGTCTACGCTTGGCTGAGCCTTTGCTGCCGCTTCCCGCGCAAAAACCGCAAGATATTTCTTCAACGCAACGCGAATATGCCATGGAAAATGATGCGTCTTGGGAACAAGCGAACTGGCCTGCCGTGCAGCAATGGCGGCAAGGGCCCTACTTGCCAAGACCCTGATGTATTGATGCGGATGCTTTGCGATAATCTCTTGCAGAACCCCACGGGCATGAATACCGCCTATCTTTTCCAAACCACGTATCGCGGCGCGCAAAGCATGGTTCTCGTGATCGACTACAGACTCGGATTTCGCCAATTCAATAAGCAGCGACTCGGTGCTCGCATCACCAATACCGATAAGCGCTTCAGCTGCAACTCCGCGCATCAATTGATTTTTATGCTTGAGCATAAGAGTTAATACCGGCACGGGCCGAAGATCATGCAAATGCCCCAGAACCGTAACTGCCTCATAGACTTGGGTGTCAAAGGTCGCATTATCATTCCTGGCAACCAATCGCATAAGGGGTTCCACAGCCGGTGCGCCAATGCATTCCAAGGTATCGCGAATTTTTGATGTAAACACATCATTACCGTTGAGAAATGAAATCAGAACATCTATCGCTTCCGGATCCTTGAAACACCCTAATACCACGGCCGCATGCTTGCGTTTTAAAACATCCTCGTGATGCAACATAATATCGCGAATATCTTGCCAGCCGATGGATTGAAATAACGCACGGGCTGTCTTTTTTTCTTCATCATTGAGGTCATACGCGGCGCGCACAATCATAGATAGCCCTGTGTTTCTTTCTTCTCCGGACAACATGCGCAGGCGACTTTCCTCCTCTAAATTCTTTGCGCTTGGCCAGAAAAGACGCTGCAAACCATCTGCGGCGTTAATGATTGCAAGCGTCGCTTTCGCTTTATGCGCTATGTCCGTATCTGCATGATTTTCGAGGGACTTTAAAGTCTCTTTAATGAATTTGGCTCCCGAGAACCTTCCCGAATGTATAAGGCATTTTTGTAAGCAATCCATGGCTTCCAGTCTCAGCGCTATAGGAATGTCTTCCGATTCAGCCATATTTTTCGCGCTCCATAATGGATTTTCTACGTCCAGAATTTCTGTATTGGTAACGCCAAGATTCTGGAGATATTTCTTCACCATGGGCGAAAAATAGGCGTGATAATGTATTTGCTGGGATAACGGCCGAGTCTCTCTTTCCAGTATATTTGCAACAGCCGGGTCCAAGTTTTTACGAGCTTGCTTGATGGCCTCGGGATCCATCAGCGTCAATGCTTCGTCGGGAAGCAAGCGCACGGCATTATTGAATAACAACTTTTCCTGATAGTGATTCACGAGCAATTCCTCCACAAAAGCCTGCTCTGTGGGAGTAGAACGGTAATTGTTTTCAAATCTGCGTCGCAAATCGGAAAAACCGGTTTCACCCAATGATTTTTTTAGGGCCCGCAAGGTATTTTCAATGTGTTTAGGACTCCCATCAAATAGGTCATGCAAGTATTCATGATAAAGCCAGCCACCCCTCACAAGTTCCGGGCTAATATGCGATTCCTCTGCGACAATACTTTCCAACACCTCGGCAACAGCCTCCGTAACATGCTGGGACGCATTGATTTTTATATTTCCACCACGACGATGGCCCCTAGAATGCACGCCAGGTTCGTACTGCGAAAAACCCTTGCCGTTGATGTACTCCATGAGATCGCCTGACGTCACGCCAAGCTGGGCGGCTTTGGGAAGCAACGCCCGTCTTAACAGCATGCGAATATGCCGTGGAAAATGATGCGGCTTGGGAACAAGACCTCTCGCCCGGCGCGCGGCGATGGAGGCCAGCGCTTTCGGCAAATATTTTTTAACATTCGTATCGGTTTCTGTGAGAAGAAGTTTGCTCAGCGGCTCGCGCGCTTGATTATCCCCGACATTACCCAAGGCTTGAACCGCTTGTGCGCGAATGCCGGGCCGCGGGTCATCCAAGAACTCGATCAAGGCTTGCACGGCATCCTTGGACTTCATTTTCTTCAACGCCTTTATGACCTTAATTGCGATTTGGCCAAATTTAGGTTTCTTCGCGATTTCTGCCAAAGTCCATACCATGGCCTCATCGTCCAAAGTCCCCAACACTTTCATGGCAGCTTCTACAACCTTGGATTCATTATCTTGCAATGCTGCAAGCAGGGGAGCTTTGGTTGCGGGATTTTTCAATCTCCCCAGGGTATGAACCGCTTGCAAGCGCACCTCTAAAACTTTGTCCTGGGCTAGTTTTGTTATCTGATCCAAGGCCTTGTCGTCCCTTCGCCTAGCCAGAATTTCCAATACCCCTTCGCGAACCTTCGGCGAAGAGTCCGTCAATAAGCCTCTGATGTCTTGCATGATTTCGGGGTCATCCGTGTCACACAACGCCCATGCCGCCTCTACCCGCGCATACGCATTTTGATCCTTCAAAGCGGCTCGCAATGCGTGAATGGCGGGAGCACCTAGCCCGATGAGATTACTGGCTATAACCACTCTTTCATGAGAGGGAATTTTGGGATTTGAAAGTAGTTCCAGCAAGGTCGGTACAGCGCGAGGATCTCCGGTACAACCCAGGCCATTCGCAATCCATGAAACCGATTGTAGGGCTCGCCTTGAACGCCAATATTGAATCAGAGCTTCAACAGGATCCGCGGCATGCAATATGCTCGCTTCTTTAACTCCGGCAGCCATCAGAAGCTCTCGGCGCAAAGGAGAATTGTAAATTTGATACCGCATATGCGTGAACAGAGTGCGACAATGCTTATCCAACTCTTCCGTTCCCCAACAATCCTGCAATCGTTCGCGACTTTTCTTGATGGATTCAATATCTTGTCGCGCAGCAGCATCGAGTTTTTCGAGATTCTCTTGGGGAATGACGTACAAGGGTATATGCACAAATAATTCCCCTTTACGGAAAAGAAGCGCTTCTTGCACATAATTCACCATGAGCTCCTCGGCAAAATCTTCCCAGCTGGCAGTTTTGCGATAATTGTTCTCAAAACCTTCACGGAGTTTTTCTAAATCGATGAGAACAGCAATTTTCTTGCTGGCAAAATAAGCATTGCGCTCCTGATCGTTCTTTCGTAATTCATCCAGGAATTCTCTTACGATATGGGGTTGTTCCCGCAGATATTGATGCATGACTTCATGAAAACGTATCACGGCTTCTACCTTTTCAGGGCTTACCACGCGGGATGGATCCACGCAATACCGTAACCCTTCAGAAACCGCCGCAATCACAGGCCTGTCCTCGATATAAATACTCCCGTCCGGCATTGTGCGAGCCAGGCCTTGCACGTCGATGATCTCCTCGATCTTTTCAGGCGTGAGATAGCCAACTAAGAATTTTTCGTCTACGCTTGGCTGAGCCTTTGCTGCCGCCTTTCGCGCAAAATCCGCAAGATATTTCTTCAACGCAACGCGAATATGCCATGGGAAATGATGCGGCTTGGGGACAAGCTTTGCCGCCTGCCGAACAGCGAAGGCAGCGAGCGCTTTTTGCGCGCCGTCTTGCCGGCCGCTAAACGCGGGCTCAAATATGGCGCTCAGTTTCTGGCGCAAATTGTAGTCCTCGGGATTCCCGATTGCCACGATAGCCTTGGCGGCAGCATCTCGCACATTTGCATCATTATCGACGATGAGGCGCAATAGCACTTCGATGGCCTGTGTATTGTCTTTATCCGCGAGAGTCTCAAGGGCCCTTGCGACCGCACAACGAACATTCGATAAAGAATCATCGGCAAACTTCATGATGGATGGAACAGCTTCGCTTGCTTTCAGAGTGGCGAGGGCATTCATAATATTCGGAGGCAATCCGATTTCGTCATGGTCTGCGGTCTCAAGTTTTGCAATAAGCGGAGCGATGGCCCTGGAATCGCCCCATTGAGCCAACGCGTCCATGGCAAAGAACTCTTTGTCGTCGTTGTTAAGCGCCTGGAGAAGGGCGTCAAATGCCTGTTGTCCGAATTTGGGAAGGATTTTAATCACGCGCTCCTCCAGAGTATCGTCCCAAACATGATCGCCCGACATATCATTCGCCATGCCGATGAAAGCCATGCCGATTCTAGGATCCCGCAACTTTTCCAATGCCTCAAATGCGACGATTCGTCTCTCCTCGTCCTCGTTCTGGTCCTGGAGAAGCTTCAGCAGCCATTCCACGGGATCTTTGGCAGTCAACAATTCACTGTGGTATGTAGGATCTAATGGGAATGATGTTTTTAGCACTTCCCATAATGGCCACCTTCCGTCGGATACTTTTGCTTTTCGCTCTTTCCTCACGGCAACAGCATTTTCCTCAGCCTCCTTGATCGTGGCGGCATCGCCCAGCAATTGTTTGAGTTCTTCTTCATGGACTCCAATGGCTTTTTCTATCAAGCCACCCACATCGGTCCCCATGTAGCTTGATATGTCCTCTTGATTTTTCTTGGCTGTCCGGGGGTCCCACACTGCCGCGTCTTCATAGTCATGAAGCCTTACTTCTTGGCGGAAAAACCACATTTCCTGATAATGATTCACCAACAATTCTTCGAGAAGAGGCCCTTTCCATCCCGGTTCAAAATAATTATTCATAAATCCCCGCGCGAGTTCCTGTAGTGATTCATTTCCTAACTTGATTCTTAGGCTCCTGGTAACTTTTGCCAGAACCTCGGGATGTTGTTGAAACCATCCATGGGCTTTTTCATGAAAATCCAGAACGCGTTCAACGTCCTGCAAAGAAATGTTTCTCCGCA
>CAZOWS010000208.1:0-4195 GCA_964583365.1 uncultured Actinomycetota bacterium | reverse complement strand
CTCCTTATCCAACGTGATTTCTTGCGCAAAGGGCGCCACCCCAGGCATGCGAACCAGCAGCGGCGTCCGCCAAACCCCGCACTGCGCCAGTGCGCCCCCAAAAACAGCCATCTGCAACGGTGTCACTAAAAGATAGCCCTGTCCGATGGAGAAATTAACCGTGTCGCCCTTGCTCCATGTTCCCAGGCCGTATTGTTTTTTCCACTCGGGCGATGGCAGCAAACCCGCCGACTCCCCCGCCAACACAATGCCCGTGCGCTCTCCAAAACCAAAGACGCGCGCCATCGCCTCAATTTTAGCCTGGCCTGTTTCCAATCCAGTGTGATAGAAAAAAACGTTGCACGAATATTTCAGCGCCTCTTCCAAATCCACTGTCCCATGTCCGTGCTTGCGCCAGCAATGGAATCGCCTGTTCCCCAACACGAATTCCCCCGGGCAATAAAATCGCGTGCCCCCATTTATTGCTTTGGACTGTAGTGCGGCAAGTCCGACAATGGTCTTGAACACCGATCCGGCGGGATAGACACCGGCGATGGCGCGATTCATCATGGGCTTGTGTTTGTCGGCAAGGAGGGCCGGTCTATCCTTGGATTTGGTGGCCTCAACAAAAATCGAAGGATCAAAAGTGGGAGCGCTGGCCATCGCAAGAACATCGCCGGTTCTCACATCCACGACAACAATAGACCCGGTTTTTCCAGCGAGTTGGGCCTCGGCGACTTTTTGCAAATCCAAATCCAACGTCAACTGAATGTCGCTACCCTTCACGGGCAACTTAAATCCCAGCACTTTGTCCTTATTCCCGCGGCTGTCCACCTGAACCTGCATGCCTCCGGAAGTTCCCACGAGCTCACGATTGAAAGCCAGTTCGATGCCGGTCTTTCCAACTATGTCTTGAGGCCTGAATCCATATTGCTTCCAGCGTTGATACTCGCCGGGCGAAATTTGTCCCAGCGTGCCCAACACATGCGCGGCGGTGGAACCCTGCGGATAATGCCGTATCGCGCGCACCGCGATATTGATGCCTGCAAGATCCTTTTGTGTTTCCAAAAGGCGCGTGAGCTTTTCCATTCCTACATCGCGCGCCACGATAATGGGAAGATACGGCAAATACCTGCCGGATTTTACGCGGCGCAATATTTCTTCCGACGGAATCGAAAGAATGGCAGCCAAATCCATCGCCGTGCGAGATAGATCCGCAACCTCGTCGAGCACGAGCTCCACGTCGTAGGAGGGCCGGTTGCCGGCTAGCACGCGGCCGTCGCGATCGGTGATCACGCCGCGCGGCGCGGAAAGAGGAACGCGGCGAATGCGATTGTGCAGCGACAACTCACGATATTTTGCCGCCTGAAATATTTGCAAATGTGTCAGCGAGGCAACGAGCAAAAGAAAGCACGCAACCATTCCGTAGAACAGCGTGGAAATTTTTTGATCAACCTGCATGCTAATGATCAAATCGCTCGCGCAGAAAGCGCGGGAGCAGAAGAGTCAACACCCAGCAAAACACCGCCGCGCCGGCGGCCTTGGGAAGCGCCGGGATAAAAATATCCCAAAAACCACCCGCGAGAAAACCAAAGATTTTCCCCAGCAAGAAAAAAACGATCTGATACAACAAATACCCCACAAAAAAAACGATACCCTGAATCAGAAAATTTTCCAGCAGCACCAGGCTGCTTAAAAAATGGACGACAGCCACGGTGATAGTCAATCCCAAGGCCTGCGCGCCGAGCGGAGCTACAGAAAACGTGTCGCGCAACAGCCCCAAACCCATCGCGCTAAATTGATACGCGGGCGAGCGCATTTGCAAACATAGCACCATCATCCCGCATAGCGACCAATCCCATCCCCAAAAACCGCAAGACCCCGTCACGAGTTGAATGCCCAACAGCCCTAGCAGCAATCCCGTGCCAGCAAGAAATCTCATGACTGCTGACCCGTAGTTAAAATCAGCACTTCCTCCAGTTTGGCGATGTTCACGGCGGGCTGCAACTCCGCTACTTGATACAAGCCCAACTCGTCCAATCCCACGCCGGTCACTTTTCCGATCAGTATGGCCTTGGGGAATATGCCGCCCAGCCCGGATGTAAGCACGTTCTGGCCTAATGCGATAACCGTGTCTTTGGGAAGATACAACATTCTGCAACCCGCGGGTTCATGGCCTTCCACGATGCCAACGTCTCGGGAATTTTCGAGCATGGCCCCGATGCGAATGTGATTGTCCAGCAGCAAAAGTACTTTGGAAGAAAATGCCGTTACCTGCGCGATGCGTCCCACAATCCCATGGGCAGATATCACGGCCTGATTGACCAGGACTCCATCGGAGGCGCCTTTATCTATCATGAGCGACTGTGTCCAGCCGGATGGATCGTATCCGATGACACGGGCCATCAACGCCTGCGGATGCGCAGACTCTTTGAATTGCAAAAGATTCTTGAGGCGGATGTTCTCCGCGCGCAGCTCAGCCAACTGTATGGCGCCTACCGATGTTTGATCCAACTGCTGAAGAAGCTGCGCGTTCTGTCGTCGTAAAAAAGCCTGATCGCGAAAAAGCAGGGAGACCTTATTGAGTTTGTCCTTGGCGATGCTGGCTGACTTTAAAATTGGCCATGCGACAGCTGCAATGGCTCCTTGCGTAAAACGAATTGTTTTTGCGGGCGCGAAGACAACAAGAGAAACGAGCGCTGCGAGAGGAAGCAAAACAAAAATTCGAGGGGATCTTCTCAACTATCGTTTGGGCAGAGAATCCAGCATCTCTAGATACTTGCCTGTACCTCGGGCAACTGCGCTAAGAGGATCTTCGGCTACGTTCACGGGCAAGCCTGTTTCTTCGGACAATAATTTGTCCAAACCACGCAGCAACGCCCCACCTCCGGCAAGAATCATCCCGCGATCCACAAGATCCGCGGCCAACTCAGGCGGACAACGTTCCAACGTGATACGGACTGCTTCTATGACGGTGGAAAGAGGTTCGGCCAATGCGCCGCGAATTTCCTCTGAATTGATCGAGACAGTTTTTGGTAGCCCCGCCACGAGGTCCCGACCCTTCACGTCCATGGTCAGTTCTTCGCCCAGCGGGTACGCGGATCCGATTTGAATCTTGATATTCTCCGACGTGCGCTCGCCGATCATGAGATTGTACGTGCGCTTCATGTATTGGATGATAGCCTCGTCGAGTTCATCTCCGCCGACGCGCACGCTGCGCGAAAAAACGATTCCGGCCAGCGAGATGATTGCGACTTCGGTGGTGCCTCCGCCCATGTCCACGATCATGTTTCCGGCGGGTTCATGCACGGGCAAGCCCACGCCAATCGCGGCGGCCATGGGTTCTTCGATTAGATGCACGGGGGTCCTGGCCCCCGCGTGTTCGGCGGAATCGCGCACCGCGCGCTTCTCCACCTCGGTGATACCCGAGGGAACCCCGATGACAATGCGAGGACGCGGCGTGATGAAGCTGCGCTTGTTTTGCACCTTGCGAATGAAATAGCGCAGCATGCTTTCGGTTACTTCGAAATCAGCGATGACACCGTCTTTGAGCGGACGAATAGCCACGATGTTACCGGGCGTGCGGCCGAGCATATTCTTGGCCTCTTCGCCTACGGCCAGCACGTTGTTGGTCCCCTGCTGAACAGCCACGACACTGGGTTCGCAAAGGACAATGCCCTTGCCCTTAACAAACACCAAGGTGTTTGCAGTGCCAAGATCAATCCCCATGTCATTGGAGAATAAGTTGAAGAAACGGTTGATTAGCATGCGGAAGCTCAAGGCGATATTTAATCACGTGAGCGGTACGAACGCAATCATGAAATCATGAAATCGTATTCTCCCCACTTTGTAAGGGGGGACAAAAGGGGGGTAGTGTGTTGAAATTAAGCAGCCTTGCCGGCTGATGCGATGGCTGTTTGCAGATGATTGACAAACGTTTTGTCCTGGGTGATCACGGGCAGAAGCTCGAGGAAACCGGTGTTGATGTCTGCAACACCAATGTCTTTCAAAATCGCCAACATTTTGGGCGTCAATTCCAGCACTTTGCCAGCGGAGTCGGTAATGAGCAGGGACGTGAACTCTGCTAAATCTGCTATCGTAAAGTACGTGGACAGGGTCGCAAGAGAATAATGCATGATCGGATCGGCGAAATTTTTTCCCTTAGCTTGAGCCAGCTCTTTTAAACTTTTTCTCAAGGCACGCCCCACACTTTTGT
>CAZOWS010000207.1:0-5632 GCA_964583365.1 uncultured Actinomycetota bacterium | reverse complement strand
TGATTTACAAGCCGAGGATATTTGTCGCGCTGGATGAAATTGTTAATGAATTTGTCCTTGAGCAAGAAATTATCTTCGAGGGGGCGTCGGATAATTTGAATGTTCACTTGAAATCAGGGGCGTCGGTGCTGTCTAGCGCTTGACAATTATGGAGTCCTATTCCATAATTGTCATATGCGCTATCACCCTCGCACTCTTGAAAAAACATTGGCTGTCTATCTGCGTCAATTCCCCGTTGTCGTGCTTACGGGTCCGCGCCGCGCGGGTAAATCCACGATGCTGCAACATTGTCTCAAGCGGCACCGCTACGTGACCTTGGACGCATTGGATACACGGCGATTTGCCCAGGAGGATCCTCGGGGGTTTTTACAGCGATTTTCTCCGCCAACCGTTATCGATGAAATTCAGTATGTGCCTGAGCTCTTCCCGTACCTCAAAGAGCAGGTGGACATGTTTCCCCGTCTCAAAGGACAATGGGTGCTAACAGGATCTCAGCATTTCGCCATGATGGAAGGGCTGCAAGAAGCCCTTGCAGGGCGTGCGGGCCTGCTTTCGTTGTTGCCTTTCTCCGTAGCGGAAGCCACGGGGTTTCCTCGGATGGTATGGGCCTTTCCCGTAGAGAATTGGTGGAAACGGGCCATTGCTGGGGAGCTTGAGGCGCGCACGCAACAGCATTGGGCGCAGTTTGTTCTGCCTACACTGTATCCTGAACCGTTTTTATCCCGCAAATCCATGGATCCGGCTGCATGGGTGGACAGCTATATTCAAACGGTTATCGATCGAGACCTCAAATCTCATATTGCCGCAAGAAATCACGCGTCCTTCGGCAAATTCGTAACCTTGCTAGCTAGTCGTGTCGCGCAGCAGACGAATGCTGCAGCTCTTGCCAGAGACGTCGGTATTGACACTAAGACGGCGATGGGTTGGCTGGGCTTATTGCTAAAAGCGCGTATCATTTTTGAATTGCCTCCCTATTACCGTAATCTAGGAAAGAGGATCACGAAATCCCCCAAGATTTATTTTTTTGACACAGGTCTTGCTTGCCATTTGAGCGGTATTTCCACCGAGGAACAGCTTGTCCGGGGACCCATGGCGGGCGCGCTGTTTGAAAATTTCGTCGTAAGTGGATTTCAAAAGATGTTTTATCATGCCGGTCAGTCTGTCCCTCTGTTTTTTTGGCGCTCGCACGAGGGATTGGAAGTGGATATCATCATAGAACGAGGATTAAAGCTTTTTCCAATAGAAATCAAGATGACAGGTACGCCTTCGAGCGCGCATGCCGAAGGGCTGATACGCCTAAGGAAACTCTCCGATCTCTTTGTTCCCGAAGGAGTTTTAGTCACAAATAGGGCGATGTCTGTGCCTATCGCGGGAAACGTAACGAGCATTCATTGGTCAGCAATAGGATAGCGCTTGACAGAATTCGCGTCGGGCGCGTATGCTACGAACATGAAAAAAGTATTTTTGGTTTTGAATCTTTTTGTTTTCGTGTTCTCTGTATTTCTTTCGCCTTGCGCAGACGCTGCAGATCCGCTGGACGCCGCGTTTGGCAAAGATAGTTTGATCTCGGTGCCGTTCAAAATCGTGGGTGATGCGGCGGGCAGGGGTTTTAAATTTTTTAGCAGCATGCTGGGCGGACATTATTATCGCGATTATGGCGACACCGGATACCGGCATGGCGGCTACGCGTACGAATACGATTACGGGAATTATGGCGATGGCCACGACGGATACGGGTATAATCATCAGGGCTTGGACGGAAACCAGTATTCGGGAGTTTAGGCCGAGACTTTTCGTAGAAGTTACATTTTGAGAAATCCCCGATGCAATGCCATCGGGGATTTTTTTTCGGAGGTGCAAGTGAAAGATGCAAAGAAGCAGGAGCAGAAGGACGAACAAGTCGAAAAAGCGGAAGAAATGGTTTCGGAGGGAGCGCCGGCGGAGCCAATCCCAATGGATGCTACGGTATTGGATGAGACCGAGCCGACTCTATCGGCCCAAGACATTAAAGCCCTTCAGGAAAAAGCCGCGAAAGCGGATGAAAATCACGACAACTATTTGCGAGCTGTGGCGGAGATGGAGAATTACCGCAAGCGGGCCATTCGCGACCGGTCGGCCGCCGTGGAGTCCGCCGAAATCGGCATGATACACGCGCTTTTGCCCATCGTGGACAATTTAGAACGCGCGCTGGCCCAGGTCAGCGGTGAGGCGGATGCCAAGGCCGTGCAAGAAGGACTTGGCCTGATCAGCCGGCAAATACAGACATTTTTGGATTCTATCGGTTTGAAGCCCATAGTGTGCGCGGGCCAGATATTTGATCCGCATCAGCACGAAGCCGTGTTGCATGTGCCGACCGAGGATAAGCCCGATCACGCGGTGTTGGAAGAAGTGCAAAAAGGCTACACGTTGAATGGGCGCGTGGTCCGGCATTCGCTGGTCAAGGTCGCGGATAATCCGGGGAAATAGTTATGGCCAAGCGTGATTATTACGAAGTACTCGGCGTCGCGCGCGGCGCTAGCCCGGATGACATCAAAAAAAATTATCGTCAGCTTGCTCTCAAATTTCACCCCGACCGCAATCCCGGCAATAAAGAGGCCGAGGATAAATTCAAAGAAGCCACCGAGGCGTACGAAGTCCTGAGCGATGCGCAAAAGCGCGCGCGTTACGATCAATTCGGGCATCAGGGCGTGGGGAGTTCCGCGGCCAGCGGTGGCGGAGGTGGATTTCAAGGTTTTAGCGGCGGCATAGATTTAGAAGAAGCTCTGCGCACGTTCATGGGCGAGTTCGGCGAGGGCGGTGGCGGCAGCATCTTTGATACATTTTTAGGCGGGCAGGGAGGCGGTCGCCGGCGAGGACAGGATGGCGCGGATTTGCAGTTTGCAGCGCAAATCAGTTTTGAGGAGGCGGCTTTTGGCTGTAGTAAAGAATTTGAAATTCCACGCATGGCTGTCTGCGCGGGTTGCAAAGGCGAAGGCGCTGAACTGGGCTCGAAGAAGTCTGTTTGCAAATCTTGCGGTGGTCGCGGGCAAGTCCGCAGTGGCGGAGGATTTTTTAGCGTGGCGCGCACTTGTCCGACTTGTC
Source organism: uncultured Actinomycetota bacterium (assembly GCA_964583365.1). Taxonomy (GTDB): domain Bacteria; phylum Auribacterota; class Ancaeobacteria; order Ancaeobacterales; family CAZGMX01; genus CAZOWS01. Next base: position 2,551 of record CAZOWS010000207.1, on the reverse strand, counting down.
GCGGCGCGGGCCAGGTGATTAGTAATCCGTGTAAAAAATGTCGCGGTGCAGGGCGCGTGCCCGAGCGGAAAAAATTGACCGTGCGTATTCCGCCCGGCGTGGAGGATGGAACCAGGCTCAAGGTCGGAGGTGCCGGGGAAGACGGTGCTGGCGGCGGGGGAGCAGGGGATCTCTACGTGGTGCTGAAAGTCGCGGCGCATGAAATTTTTGAACGCCAGGAAGACGATATCGTCTGCCAAATTCCGGTCGGTTTGACCACGCTTGCATTGGGTGGCGAGTTGGAAGTGCCGACCATGGAAGGCAAGGCGAAGATTAAAATTCCCGCCGGCACGCAAACCGGAAAAGTTTTCCGTCTCAAGGGCCGCGGCATCGCCAATGTTCACGGTTACGGGCGCGGAGATCTTATCGTGCGGTTGATCGTGGAAACGCCCACCCGCTTGACCGAGGAGCAGAAGCAATTGTTCGAGCGCTTCGCGCAATTGACCGGAGAAAAAACCTACCCGATCACGCAATCGTTTTTGGAAAAAGCCAAGAAATTCCTCTTCGACTGATGCGGCAAATCTTTCTGCCAAAGAGCAGCATCGATCTTGCAAGAAAAGAAGCCGTTCTTGAAGGCAATGCTTATCACCATCTCGTGCATGTCCTCCGAAAGAAATCGGGGGATACCGGGGAAGTTTTCGACGGCGAGGGCAATCTCTATAGCACGACATTTCAGGAGATGGGCCCCGACCGCGCGTTGTTGCGATTGGAAGACAAGCTCATTACGGAAATCCCAGGAACATATAATTTGGTTGTTGCCGTAGCTATCCTTAAAGGCAAAAAGATGCACTGGCTAGTTCAGAAACTCACGGAGATCGGCGTGCACGCGATAGTCCCTCTTGTCACGCGCAGGACCGTGGCGCGACCCGATGAACGCGAATCCCAAAAAAACGAGAAATGGGCGAAAATCGCCGTGGAGGCCGCGAAACAATGCGGACGTACGTTGGTGCCGGACATCGCTTCGGTAACAAACCTTAAGGATTTTTGGCCGAGCACGGCGGGTTTCGATGCAAAGCTCTTTGCTTGGGAGGGATATTCAGGCGCTAAAAATGCTAGTCTCAACGTTTCGATGAAACGATGGGCAGAGTCTTGGAAAGATCTCGGCCGGCAGCCCTCTATTTTGCTGATGGTCGGCCCCGAAGGTGGCTTCGATCCCGCCGAGGTGGAGCAAGCCAAGAAGCATGGTTTCACAACATTCGGGTTGGGAAAAAACATTTTACGTAGCGAGACAGCGGCGTTGATTGCTAGTGCTATTGTTTCGTACGAATTGGAGAACAGGGTAAGTGAGCAGCTTGGGTAGGAAGTGTTGTCTGAAGGGCACTCGCACAGGTGCGCAAAGCTTGGTTTGCCGCCGGCTTGTTGGCGGCAATTTGCGCGCCGAGCGGTAGCGGGCGGCCGCCGCTGGAGCGGCCGAACCGCGTGCCCTGAAGACAATACTTCCTACCCAAGCTGCGCGGAACATTTGACTATGAAAACTTTTACCATTTACTCGCTCGGCTGCAAGGTTAATCAATACGATGGGCAATTGCTGCGCGAGCATTTTCTTTCGGCGGGGTTTGTCGAGAAAACCGATCCGTGGGCCGGCGATTCGGCGGCGGTTGTGGACGAAGACGTGTTTGTTTTGAACACCTGCACCGTGACAGCCGAGGCGGATAAGGAATGCGCGTATTTGCTGCGTAAAGTAGCTCGCTTGCGGCCTGCGGCAAAAGTTGTTGTGACGGGCTGTGCGGTGAGTGCCAAAGATCAGGCCTTGCTTCAGCGCGACGACGTGGATTTGTTCGTTGCCAACGACAAGAAGGACAAGCTGCTGGATTTGTACGCGACGATGATGGGGGAGGACACGACAGCGCTTCCTGCGCTACCCACCGCCGTGCAAGGCTTTCAGGGCCATTGCCGGGCGTTTGTTAAAATTCAAGATGGTTGCAATGAATTCTGCACGTTCTGCAAAATCCCCTACGTGCGTGGGCGCAATCGCAGCCGGCTCGTGGAGGACATTCGCAACGAGGTTTTGGGTCTGGCGCAAAACGGCTATCAGGAAATCGTTCTCACGGGCGTGCATGCGGGCAATTTTGGATGGGATTCTGCGGAGCGCAATACGTCGGCCAATCTCGCGGATTTGGTGGCTGCTTTGCACGACATCGAAGGCGTGCAGCGCATTCGGTTTAGCTCCTTGGAGCCGATGAACGTGTCGGGCGATCTCATTGCGCGTCTCAGCCGTTACCCGAAAGTATGCCCGCATTTTCATCTGCCGTTGCAATCGGGCGACGACGCTATTTTGCGTAGCATGCGCCGGCGCTACACGACCGAACAATATCGCAGCATGGCCGCGGACTTGCGCAAACACTTCACGGATTTGGAAATCACCACGGACATTATCGTAGGATTTCCCGGCGAGACACAGGCTCAATTCCAGAACACGCTCGGCTTCGTCGAAGAAATGCAATTTTTAAAAGTGCATGTGTTTCCGTATAGCGACAGACCTGGCACCGTGGCGTCTGCGTTTGCCGACAAG